>JADKJZ010000015.1:102500-202955 GCA_016720805.1 Gemmatimonadota bacterium
TCCGCAAGGGCCTGACCGCGTGCCTTTTGCATTATGATCCGGCGAGTTACTGATCACGTGCGGGTTAAGGCCCTCAGGGCCGGAGCCAGAGCGAAAGCGAGTCTGAATAGGGCGCATGTACGTGGTCGTAGACCCGAAGCCGTGGCGATCTATGCTTGAGCAGGTTGAAGCCGCCGTAACAGGCGGTGGAGGACCGAACCGATGTGGGTTGAAAACCGCTCGGATGACTTGAGCATAGGGGTGAAAGGCCAATCAAGCTCGGAGATAGCTGGTTCTCCCCGAAATATATTTTGGTATAGCCTCGGAAAATGAGTTCCTGGGAGGTAGAGCTACTGGATGGGTCCGGGCCGCGTCAGCGGTACCTCCCCCAACCAAACTCCGAATGCCCATGGAATGCTGTCCGGGAGGCAGTCGCTGTGCGCTAATGTACAGCGGCGAGAGGGAAAGAACCCAGAACGACTGCTAAGGCCCCGGAGTGGTGGCTCAGTGTAGCAAAGGATGTGATTTTGCTGTGACAACTGGGAGGTTGGCTTAGAAGCAGCCATTCCTTTAAAGAGTGCGTAATAGCTCACCAGTCCAGCGAGATTGCGCCGATAATGGTCGGGACTTAAGCCACCCGCCGAAGCATCGTCTTCATGCTTTGCATGAGGGGTAGGGGAGCGTTCCCATAGCGACGAAGCCGCGGCGGAAGCCTTGCGGTGGAGCGGTGGGAAGTGAGAATGCCGGATTAAGTACGCGATAAACAGGGTGAAAACCCCTGTCACCGTAAGCCTAAGGTTTCCTGAGCCATGTCGATCAGCTCAGGGTTAGTCGGTCCCTAAGGTGAGGCCGAGAGGCGTAGCTGATGGGAAACGGGTCAATATTCCCGTACCAACTGTAGGCCGTTATGAGCTCGAGGAGGGACGCAGGAGCAGGGTGTCCGACGGATTGTGGTTATGCCGTTGCAAGGTGGTAGACGTTTCCCGGTAGGCAAATCCGCTGGGATAGTCGAGAACCGATGCCGAAGGGTCTTCACCGACCCGCAAAGGGATGCTGACGCCGACTGCCGAGAAAAGCTTCGCGAGCCAGGACTGCAGTTGACCGTACCGTAATCCGACACAGGTAGGCGAGGCGAGCAGCCTAAGGTGCTCGAGTGATTTACGGAAAAGGAACTCGGCAAAATGACCCCGTAACTTCGGGATAAGGGGTGCCGGCAGTAGCTGACCTAATCAAGGGAAGGCGAGACCGGCCGCAGAGAATCGTCCCAAGCGACTGTTTAGCAAAAACACAGGAGCGTGCTAAGGCATTGTCCAAGCCAACGTATACGCTCTGACTCCTGCCCGGTGCCGGAAGGTTAAGGCAAGCTGTCAGCCGCAAGGCGAAGCAGTGAACCGAAGCCCCGGTAAACGGCGGCCGTAACTATAACGGTCCTAAGGTAGCGAAATTCCTTGTCGGGTAAGTTCCGACCTGCACGAATGGAGTAACGACTTGGGAGCTGTCTCTTCCGTAAGCTCGGCGAAATAGAAGCATCGGTGAGGATTCCGATTACCCGCGACAGGACAAAAAGACCCCATGCACCTTTACTACAACCTGTCATTGATTGTCGGTATGCGTTGCGTAGCATAGGTGGGAGCCGGTGAAACCGGGGTTTCGGCCCTGGTGGAGGCACCAGTGAAATACCACCCTTCGTTTACTAACAATCTCACTCAGCCGGCAACACCGGCGAGGACCGTGGCAGGCGGGTAGTTTGACTGGGGCGGTCGCCTCCTAAAAAGTACCGGAGGCGCACAATGGTTGGCTCAGTGCGGTCGGTAATCGCACGTCGAGTGTATACGCAGAAGCCAGCCTGACTGCGAGCGCGACAGCGCGAGCAGGGACGAAAGTCGGTGTAAGTGATCCGGCGGGACCGTGTGGACGGCCCGTCGCTCATCGGATAAAAGGTACGCTGGGGATAACAGGCTTATCGCGCCCGAGAGTTCACATCGACGGCGCGGTTTGGCACCTCGATGTCGGCTTGTCACATCCTGGGGCTGGAGAAGGTCCCAAGGGTCCGGCTGTTCGCCGGTTAAAGTGGCACATGAGCTGGGTTCAGAACGTCGTGAGACAGTTCGGTCTGTATCCGTCGTGGGCGTGGGAATGTTGAGGGACGTCGACCTTAGTACGAGAGGACCGGGTCGAAGCGACCGCTCGTGTACGGGCTATCCTGCCAAGGGTATCGCCCGGTAGCGATGTCGCGCGCAGATAACCGCTGAAAGCATCTAAGTGGGAAACTGTTCCCAAGATGAACATTCCTGGGTCTTAAGACCCCTGAAGGGCCGTGGGAGACTACCACGTTGATAGGCGGCAGATGTAAGGCGTGCAAGCGCTTCAGTCGAGCCGTACTAATCGCCCGTGCAGTTTGATCTCTCCCTATTATTTTTGGTTTTCGGTTGCCTTCCCAGGCACATCATCCCTCCCTTCGCTTGTTAATCAGCCGATATTTTTGGCTGGCGACTAGCGCGCAGGGGCCACACCCGTTCCCATTCCGAACACGGTAGTTAAGCCCTGTAGCGTCGATGGTACTACGACTGCGAGGTCGTGGGAGAGTAGACCGTCGTCAGCCACCCCATTGAAGCCCGAGGTTCCGCAAGGAGTCTCGGGCTTCTTGGCGTTCGTGGGGCGGTAGTCGTGGTCCTTAGTCATTAGTCATAGGCAGATGCCACCAACGACTAACGACTAACGACTAACGTCTACGCAACGACTATCTTCCCGCATGCCCAAGACTGGACGCATCGCCCTCGCCGGCCGACCAAATGTCGGCAAGTCCTCCCTCATGAATGCCATTCTCGGCACCCCCCTCGCCATGGTCTCCCCCAAGGCCCAGGCCACGCGGATCCCCGTTACCGGGCTCCACACCGAGGGTGACGTCCAGATGATCTTCGAGGACCTCCCGGGTCTGCTCGATCCCGCCTACCTGATGCAGTCTTCGATGCGCCACATGGCCCTCGAGCTGCTCCCCAAGGTCGACGTGATCCTGCACCTGCACCCGGCCGACGAGGGTGACCATCCCGATTTCGCCGCCCTCGTGCCCGATGCCCCAGCCTTCACCGCGCCGATACTCAAGGTCCTGACCAAGGGCGACCTCGTCAGCGGCCCGCGCCGGACCGAGCTGATGAAGACCGTCGTGGTGACCGAGATTGGCCGACCGGCCTCGATCAAGGCGCTCCTGGCCGCCATCACACCCTTGCTGCCCGAGGCGCCCTTCACCTACGACCCCGAAGACATCGGGACCCAGCCGGTGCGCTTCTTCGTCGGGGAGTACCTCCGCGAGGCGGCCTTCCAGGAACTGGGGGACGAGGTGCCCTATTCGTTCGCGGCCGAGGTGGACGAGTTCCGCGAAACCCCGGCGCCAGTGTACATTCGGGCGACGCTGTATGTGGAGCGGGAGTCCCAGAAGGGCATCGTGATCGGCAAGCAGGGCGCCACCCTCAAGAAGATTGGGGCCCACGCTCGGCAGCGCCTCGAGACCCTGCTGGGGGAGAAGGTCTACTTGGAGACCTGGGTAAAGGTGCTCCCCAAGTGGCGCCGCTCGCCGACCGCCCTGACCCGCTTTGGCTTTCCCATCCCGGACCCCGAGATTCGTTGATGCCCCTGGCTCAGGAACTCCTCGACCTGCTTGTCTGTCCGAAGTGCAAGGGCGACCTTGTGCATCGCACCGAGCCGGAGGAATCGCTGGCCTGCCTTGCCTGTCGTCTGGTATTCGCGGTCGAGGATGACATCCCGATCATGCTGCTCGACGAAGCCACCCCTCTCGACTGACCTCCGTGCCCCCACTTGATGATCTTCGCGCCGCCGCTGCAGCCCGGGCCGCGGCGCTGGAAGCCGATTTCACCGGCACCGAACACCTCCTGCTCGCGTGGCTCGACACCGCCACCGGGCCACTCGCCGAGGCCGTCAGCACCGCCGGCCTGACCCCCGACACGCTGGCCGCCCTGATGGCCCAGGGGAAGGGGCGCCGCCGCGGTGGCGTCCCCGCCGGCGAGCCGGGTGGGCTCTCTTCGCAGGCGCAACGCGTCATGGACCTGGCGACCGAGCAGGCCGTCGCCGCCGGCCGCACTGACGCGACCCCCGATGACCTCTTCCTCGCGATGATCCACGAGCCGCGGGGCATCGTCGCCCGCGCCCTCACCGAGTACCAGCTCAAGCCGTCAAAGCTGCGCGCGCTGGTCCGGGCGGAGGCGCCGAAGCCGAGGCGCGATCCGGCCGAGGCGGACGCACGGGCCGCCGAGAAGGCCGCACGGCGCGCCGCGCGGGAGAGCGAGCCAAAGCCCGAACGCCCCCCGCGGACGGAGCCTTCGGCCCCCAAGGCCGAGCGCCCGGCGCGCCCCGAGCCGAAGCGCGGTCGCGATCCCGAGATCGATGACATCCCCGAGCCACGGGCACCGGTCCGACCCAAGCTCGTTCCGCCGCCCAAGCTGGTCGCGGTGGTGGTCGAACCGGTCAAGCGCCGCTTCGGCATCACGACGCCGCTCTTCCTGGCCGTCCCGATCGCCATCTGGCTCTACAGCACCGGCGCCGATCCCCTCTGGATCTTCATCACGGCCTGCCTCGGCGTGCTGCCGCTCGCCGGGCTCATGGGCACGGCGACAGAGCATCTCGCCGAGAAGACCGGCCCCGCATTGGGTGGATTGCTCAACGCGACCTTCGGCAACGCGGCCGAGTTGATCATCGCGCTCGCGGCGCTGCGTGCCGGGTACGTCGACCTCGTGAAGGCGTCGATCACCGGCTCGATCCTCGGCAACCTTCTGCTGATCCTCGGCCTGTCGTTGATAGCCGGCGGCACTCGCAAGCCGATGCTCGCCTTCAATCGGACCAACGCCGGGATGAGCTCGGCGATGCTCGCCCTCGCCGTGGCGGGGATGGTCTTCCCGGCACTCTTCCATGCGACCCATCCCGATGCGGCCGCGCTGGTCGAGCTGCACCTGTCCGAGGCGGTCGCCGTCATCCTCGGTGTGACCTACATCCTCTCCCTCGTCTTCGTGTTGCGGACGCACCGCCCGCTGTTCGGCGGCGCAAGCCATGGCGTGGATGGACCGGTGTGGGGAATCGGGCGCGCCGTCCTGGTGCTCGGTCTGGCGACGGTCGGTGTCGCCGTGATGTCGGAAATTCTGGTGCATGCCGTCGAACCGGTGACGAAGACGCTCGGCGTCTCCGAGGTGTTCCTCGGCTTGATCATCATTCCGGTCATCGGCAACGCGGCGGAACACGCCACCGCCATCGTCGTCGCACGGAAGGGGAACACCGACTTGGCGTTCCAGATCGCCCTCGGCTCCAGCACCCAGGTGGCACTGTTGGTCGCCCCGATTCTGGTCTTCGCCGGGGCAATGATGGGTGTGGTCGGCATGAACCTCGTCTTCCCGGCCTTCGAGGTGATGGCGCTCAGCGTCTCGGTTGTCCTGACCGCGATCATCACGCTGGATGGCGAGTCCCACTGGTTCGAGGGGGTGCAGCTGCTGGCCCTCTACGCCATGCTCGGTGCGGCCGCCTGGTTCATTTGACGGCCTCCGCGGGAGCGGATACGTTGAATTGTTGGTTCACCCTCGTCCCGGAGTGCCGGCGTGCCGCTGCCGCGTCGCACCATCCTTCACTGTGGCTCGCCAGAGCACCCGCTGCCGGAGTTGTATCGGCGGTGGGCTGAGAGCACAGGGATGGTTGTCGAGTTCACCGACGACCCCGCCGAAATCGAGGCGCGGATCCTCCGTGGGCGCGGTGCGCTCTTGTTCGTGCTGGACGACGAAGGGCACCCCGAACGGGAGGCGATGGTCCGTCGGCTGAAGAGCGACGCCTACACGGCGATCGTCCCGGTGACGATCCTTGCAGGGGCGCACGATGCCAATCGGGTGGCCCGCTGGTATGAGGCCGGTGCAGATGAGGTGTTGACGCCGCTCTTCGCCCCGGCCGAGCAGCGGGCCCGCCTTGGCGCCTTGATGGCGCGCACCGAGCGCAACGTCGGCGTCCATCCGTCGACGCGGCTGCCGGGCACCATCGAAATTGAGCGCGAATTCCGGCGTCGGATCGACGCCGCCGCGGGGTTCGCTGTCTGCTACGCCGATCTCGACCACTTCAAGGAGTTCAACGACCGCTACAGCTACTACGATGGCGATCGGGTGATCTTCGTGCTTTCCCGCATCCTCCACGACGTCGTCCGTGGCGTGGTGGGTCCGGACGGCTTCGTGGGGCACATCGGCGGCGACGACTTCATCTTCGTCGTGCCCGCGGCGTCGCACGCCGAGATCTGTGCCGAGATTCTGAACGTCTTCGACACCCTGGTGCCGTTGCAGTACAGCGAGCAGGATCGGCGGGCGGGCTACTTCTTCGGCAAGGACCGTCGCGGGCAGCTGCATCGCGTGCCGCTGATGACGCTGTCGATCGGCGTGGTGACCAATGCGCACCGGACCTTCACCCATCCGGCGCAGATCAGCGAGTTGGCCACCGAAATGAAGAGCTATGCCAAGACGCTTCCCGGCTCGGTCTACGTGGTGGACCGGCGCCGCAGTGATCATGAGATTCGCAGTGGGCCGGGTGGGCGCGATGCCCGCGGCTCCTGAGGCTTCGAGGACCCGATGAACGTTACCTGTCCGCAATGTGCTTCCGTCTTTCGGGTCGACCCGGCCAAGGTCCCCGAGTCCGGTGTCCGGGCGCGCTGTTCCGTCTGCGCGGGATTGATCGCCGTGCGCCGTCCGCCGATTTCGGCGCCGGTGCTTCCGCCGATCGACATTCCGCTGCCACCGGTTGACGTCCGGCCGACTCCACCGCCGGTCGAGTCCCACATGGCCGCGCCGTTGGCCTCCGAGCCGGTTGTCGAGCCCGAACCGTTGTTCGAGGCGCCACCGGTCGAGGCGCCACCGGTCGAGGTGTCGCCGAGCGAGGTGTCGCCACCGCCAGCACCCGAGATCATGGTCCGAGACGTCGCGGCGCCGGTGATGCCGCCGGCGGTGCCGTTCACGACGCTGCCCCCGGAGCCGACGCCGGCCGTTCGTCCCGCCGCGCCGACTCCGGCGCCCGACGCCGAGGCGCCGCGCGCAGCACCGAACCGCTTCGCCAATCCGTTCCTGCAACAGGATCCCGCGACGCGGGCGCGCCGACTGGCCCGCGCCCTCGTCTCCGATCTCGTTGTCTACCATCCGGAGAAGCGGCAGCGCGGGCTCGCCGACGGCACGCTGAAGGAACTTTTCTCCGAGGAGATCCGGAAGAGCTGGGAAGAGTATTCGGAGCAGGTGGGTCAGGAGATCGCCACCACCACACCCTGGTTCACCGAGGCGCTGAACGAGATCCTCGCCGAGGGGCGGCCGCTCTTCGGCTGAACCGACCGGCGGCGTCGCCGTGCAGGGTCGATCGCGTTATCTTTGAACGCTGAGTCCGGGTCGTTCCCCGCCACCGGGCGGGTGAGCGGCCCGGTGGTGTCTCTGGTCCCGATGGGGTGGTGTGATGGCTGATCTTTCCGAACGCGCAGCGGGCTTGAAGCAGCGAGTCGTCGAACTCCGAGACTTTCTTTGACGTCCCGCGGAAGACGGCGCGGCTGACGGACCTGGAAGGACGACAAGGCGATCCCGCGTTCTGGGCGGATTCGGAGCGTGCCCGGGAACTGGTGCAGGAAATCAAGGCGCTGAAGGCGTGGATCACGCCGCACAGCGACCTCTCGGCGCGCGTCGACGATGCCAGCGGCATGCTCGAGTTGCTCGAACTTGAGCCCGATGCGTCGATGGAAGCGGACATCGCCACGGAGCTCGACAAGATCACGGCGGGTCTCGACAAGCTCGAGATGCAGACGATGCTGCAGGGCCCCGACGACCAGCGCGATGCGCTGCTCACGATCCATCCGGGCGCCGGCGGCACCGAGTCGCAGGACTGGGCCCAGATGCTCATGCGGATGTATGTCCGCTGGGCGGAACGGCGCGGCTTCGCGGTGACGATCCTCGACCTGATGGAAGGCGACGAAGCCGGCATCAAGTCGGCCACGATCGAAATCAAGGGCCAGTATGCCTACGGCTTTCTCAAGGCGGAGAAGGGCGTGCACCGGCTGGTGCGCATCTCCCCCTACGACTCGCAGGCGCGCCGGCACACCTCCTTCGCGTCGGTGTTCGTCTATCCCGACATCGACGACACGATCGTGATCGACATCCGCGACGAGGACATCAAGATGGATGTCTATCGCGCCTCGGGTGCCGGCGGGCAGCACATCAACAAGACGTCGTCCGCGGTGCGGCTCACGCACATGCCGACCGGGACGGTCGTGGCGTGTCAGCAGGAGCGGTCGCAGCACAAGAACAAGGACACGGCGATGAAGATGTTGCGCGCCGCGCTCTATGCCCTGAAGCTCGAGGAGCAGGAGGCCGCCAAGGCAGTCCTCGAGGCGACCAAGAGCGACAACTCGTGGGGCAACCAGATCCGTTCGTATGTCTTCCAGCCGTATACGATGGTCAACGACCACCGCACCGAGCTGAAGCTGACCGACGTGCACGCGGTCATGGACGGCGACCTCGACGAACTGATCGAGGCGTATCTGAAGCGGAACGGAGGGACGGCCGCATGAGTGATCCGCTGCTGAGTCGGGGTCATGTCGAAGAGGGGCGGCGCGCCAAGCGCACCGCCCTTGAGGCGATGGGCGTGACACCGTTCGCCTACGCCTTTGCCCGCAGTCACACCGCCGCCGCGGCCCTCGCGCTGTGGGACGACGCGATGGGCGAGGACGGACCGATCGTGACGGTCGCGGGTCGCCTGGTGGCGCTGCGCGGCCAGGGGAAGACCGTCTTCGCACACCTCGAAGACGCCTCCGGCCGGATCCAGCTCTACTGCCGGCGCGATGCCCTCGTCGAGGCATGGGCGGTGCTCGAATTGCTCGACCTCGACGATCACGTCGGCGTCGAGGGCCGACTCTTCCGGACCCGGACCGGCGAGGTGACCCTCGCGGTGTCGGCCATCACGCTCCTCGCCAAGAGTCTCCGGCCGTTGCCGCGCGGGAAGGTCGAGACCCTCGAGGACGGCAGCAACGTGGTGCACGGCGGGCTGACCGATCCCGAGGTCCGCTACCGGCAGCGCTATGCCGACTTCGCCGTGCATCCCGAGCTCCGCGACACCTTCCGGCTGCGCGCCCGGGTGATCGCCTACATCCGCCGCTTCCTCGACGACCGCGACTTCCTCGAGGTCGAGACGCCGGTGCTGCAGCCGCTCTATGGCGGCGCCTCGGCCCGCCCGTTCGTGACGCACCACAACGCGCTCGACATGCCGCTCTTCCTGCGCATCGCGGACGAGCTGTACCTCAAGCGCCTGCTCGTGGGTGGCTTCGAGCGCGTCTACGAGATCGGCCACGACTTCCGCAACGAGGGGATGGACCGGACGCACAATCCCGAGTTCACCATGCTCGAGTGGTACATGGCGTATGCCGATTACCACGACGTGCTGGCGATGTTCGAGGAGCTGCTGAGCGGGCTGGTGCAGGCGACGCTCGGTGGCGTGCAGCTGGAGCGGCAGGGGCATGCGCTCGACTTCACCGCGCCGTACCGTCGGGTCTCGTTCGTCGAGGGCATTCGCGACACCTCGGGGCTGGACGTCCTGAACGATTCCGAGGCCACGCTCCGCGCCTATCTCGTGACGCGTGGCGAGCCGGCCGAGTCGGCGGCGACGATGGCGGGTGGTCGCTTGCTCGACGAGGTCTTCAAGGTCACGCTCGAGCCGACGCTGGTGCAGCCGACGTTCGTGGTCGACTATCCCCGCGCCCTCTCGCCGCTCGCCAAGCCGCATCGTGACGATCCGCGGCTGACCGAACGCTTTGAGTTCTTCGTGCTCGGCCGCGAGATCGCGAACGCCTTCTCCGAGCTCAACGATCCGGACGATCAGCGGGCGCGGTTCGAGGATCAGGTCGCGCAGCGCGCGGCGGGTGACGACGAGGCACAGCAGTTCGACGCCGACTACATCCGCGCACTTGAGTACGGGATGCCACCGACCGGCGGGATCGGTGTCGGCATCGATCGGTTGGTGATGCTGCTCGCCGACGAGGCCTCGATCCGCGACGTGATCCTCTTCCCGGCGATGCGCCCCGAATCCACCGGCGCCGCGCCGGCCGCCCCCGAGGGCTGATGGCCGCGCGCTGGTGGCCGACGGCGCTCGAGCGCCAGATCGCGGTCCGCTACCTGCGCGGACAGCGCGGCACCCGCAGTGCCTCGCTGCAGACCATCATCGCGATCGCGGGGATCGCCATCGGCGTGGCCGCGTTGATCGTGGTGCTCGGCGTGATGACCGGCCTCCGCAACGACCTCCGCGATCGCATCCTGGTCGCTGCCCCGCACCTGCGCGTCCTGACCTACGGCACGTCGCTGCGCGTCGATGATTGGCGCGCCCAGCTCCCGAAGATCCGGGCCGTCCCGGGCGTCGTGCAGGTGGCGCCCGAGGTGAACACCCAGACCATCACGCTGAACGCCGACGGCTACCCCGAACCGGCCGCGGTCCTCGGGGTGGAGCCCGGCCTGGGCAACAACGGCGTCGTCCAACTCGACTCGGTGATGACGCAGGGCAATCTCGACTTCAAGCCACGGGCCCCCGACGTCGATGCCGCCGTGGTGCTCGGAGGCCGTCTCGCAGAGCGGTTGTCGGTGCTCCCTGGCGACCTGCTCTCGATCATTCCGCCGAGGGCTGTTCGCCGGAGTCGAACGTTGGGCACGCTGACTGGTACCAACGTGGTGCCGTGGACTGTCGAGGTGACCGGAACGTTCGAGACCGGGATGTACACCTACGACAACACCTTCATGGTGATGTCACGGGCGGACGCGCAGCGGTTCGCCGGGCTCGACACCGCGATCACGGATATCGCCGTCCGGGTCAGCGACCCCTGGCGGGCGGTGGCGATCGCGCGGCAGCTGGACACGCTCCTCGGCCTCCCCTATCGGACCGAGGCGTGGCAGGAACAGAACAGCACGCTCTTCGCCGCCCTCGAGCTGGAGAAGAAGGCGATGGCCATGGTCATCTTCTTCATCATGCTGGTGGCGGCGTTCAACATTGTCGGAACGCTGACGATGGTGGTGGCGTTCAAGACGCGGGAGATCGGGATTCTCCGCGCCATGGGCGTCACGCCGTCGGGCATCGGCCGCATCTTCCGCACGCAAGGGACCACGATCGGCCTCGTGGGCACCTCCATCGGCCTCGTCCTCGGCCTGGCGCTTTCGCTGGCGGTCGATCGCGGCAAGCTGATCACGCTCGATCCGACCGTGTACTTCATCGACGCCCTGCCGATCCGCACCGAGCCGCTCGATGTGCTGGCCGTGGTGCTGACGTCGCTGGCGATCGCGGTGCTCGCGACCATCCCCGCCGCCCGCCGTGCCTCGCAGCTCGAGCCGGTGGAGGCAATCCGCGCCGAATGAGTCTCCTCCTCGAGGGTCACGATCTGGTTCGCCGCTTCATGGGCGGCGATGGCACCCCGGTCGAGGTGCTCAGCGGCGCGTCGCTCACGATGGCGCCGGGCGAATGCGTGGCGATCACCGGCGCCAGCGGGACGGGCAAGAGCACGCTGCTCCACCTGCTCGGTGCGCTCGATCGGCCTGATCGCGGGACGGTGCGGCTCGAAGGCGTCTCCTTTGCCGACCTGGATGCGGATGCGTTGGCCGATGTGCGGAATCGACGGATCGGATTCGTCTTCCAGTTCCATCATCTGCTGCGCGATTTCACCGCCACCGAGAACGTCATGATGCCGTTGCTGATCGCCGGCGTCGCGCCGGCCGATGCCCGCCGCCGTGCGGTCGCCGAGTTGGCGCGTGTCGGCCTCGAGGGGCGCGCCGCCTCGCGCGTGACGGTTCTGTCGGGCGGGGAGCAGCAGCGGGTGGCGCTGGCCCGCGCGCTGGTGCCGCGGCCGGCCCTGCTGCTGGCCGACGAGCCGACCGGCAATCTCGACGTGCCGACGGCGGCCCGGATGCACGGTCTGCTGCTCGATGCGGCGCGCGAAGCGGGGGCGGCGGTGGTGCTCGTGACCCACAATCCCGACCTTGCCGCCTTGGCTGACAGGGTTCTTACGCTTCATGCCGGCGTCCTCTGCTCGGCCGATCCGGCGGGGACCGGGGAATGAGTCTCTGCGTTGACTGTCACCAGCGCGAGGCGGTGGTCCACCTGACGCAGGCGGAGGGGGGCGAAGTTCGGACGCTCCACCTCTGCAGCCGGTGTGCCGCGGAGCGCGGCGTGGCCACCGACTCCGACGTCGGGGAGACGCCACTCGGTGCGTTCCTGGCGGCCATGGGGAGTGGCGGCGCGATGCTGGCGGCGGCCGCTGCTCCGGACGTCCACTGCCCGGCATGTGATGCGACCCTCGGCGATTTCCAGGCATCGGGTCGATTGGGATGCCCCACCTGCTGGGAGACCTTCGATCGTCCCCTCCGCGAGCTGCTTCGGCGGGTGCACGGGGCGACCCGCCACGTGGGCGAGGCACCGGGGCAATCGGCTGCCGGAGCCGGGGCACTGACGGCGGTGCAGCAGGTGGCCCGATTGGAAGCCGTCCTGGCCGCCGCCGTGGCCGCAGAGCGCTTCGAGGAGGCGGCCGAGCTGCGGGACCGGCTCCGGCAGCTCCGGGAAGCGGCCCAGTGACCACTGACGGTCTCTTTCCGGATGGAGCACTCCCCTGGTTGGACGCGACCGGGCCAGATAGCGCCCTGGTCGTCTCCACCCGGGTGCGGCTGGCCCGGAACCTGGCCGGACGGCCGTTCTGGGGTCGGAATTCGCCGTTGGACCGCGAAAGTGTGGTCCGGATGGTCGAGGCGGCCTCCGGCGAGGCGCCGGGGCTCTCCGGGGCCCCTGTGGTCCGGGTGGACGGCCTCAGCAAGCGCGAGCGGATCCTCCTGCATGAGCGGCAGCTGATTTCGCGTGAACTGGCCGGGTTGGACGCCTCCGGGCGGGTCCGCTCGGGGGCCGGTTTGCTGGTCGGGGCGACCGCCTCGGTGATGCTCAACGAGGAGGACCACCTCCGCATTCAGGCGTTTCGGTCCGGCTTCGCGCTGGCGGCCGCACACGCCGATGCGGCGGGGGCGGAAGCCGATTTGGGGCGGCGTCTTTCCTTCGCCTTCCACCCCGAGTTCGGCTATCTTACGAGCTGTCCGACCAACGTCGGCACCGGCCTCCGCGCGTCGGTGCTGATGCACATCCCGGCGCTGGTGATGACCCGGGAAGCCGCGAAGGTGCTGCATGGATTGGGGCAGGTGGGGCTCACGCATCGGGGCCTCTCCGGCGAGGGCAGTGAAGCCCTTGGCCACCTCTTCCAGCTCTCCAATCAGACCACCCTCGGCAAGTCGGCGACGGAGCTCCTGGATCATCTGGGACGATTGGTCCGTCAGGTCGTGGAATACGAGGAACGGGCGCGGGTCGTCTTGCGGCGCGATGCCCCGACGGCCCTGGAAGATCAGGTGTGGCGTGCGTGGGGACTCCTCCGGCACGCCAGGGCCTTGGGCTTCGAAGAGGCAGTGACCCTGTTGAGCAGCGTCCGGCTGGGCGTCGGGATGGGCATCCTCCCGGCCGTGGCGCGACCGATCTTGAACCGGCTCCTGGTGCTGGCGCAGCCCGCGCACGTGGCCCAGGATGCCGGGACCGGCCTCGACGACGAGGCACTCGCGATGCACCGCGCCACATTGGTGCGTCGACTGCTGGCTGACACGGAGGGTGGCGGATGAACGGCTACAACTTCACCGACCGCGTGCGGAAGGTGCTCCAGATGGCCCGCGAGGAAGCGGCCCGTCTGCACCACGAGTACGTCGGGACGGAGCACATTCTGCTCGGGCTGATTCGCGAGGGAGAGGGCGTCGCTGCGGCGGTGCTCACCAACCTTGGCGTCGAACTGGAAGATGTCCAGCAGAAGATCGAGGAGACGGTGAAGAAGGGAAAGGCGGCCTCGGCCGCCGGTCCGGAGCTGCCGTACACCTCGCGCGCGAAGAAGGTGCTCGAGTTGGCGATGGTCGAGGCGCGTGAGCTGAACCATTCCTACGTCGGCACCGAGCACCTGCTGCTCGGCCTGCTCAAGGAAGAGAAGGGGATTGCGGCGCAGGTCCTAACCGATGCCGGCATCTCGCTGGAGCAGGCGCGCAGCGAAACGCTCCGCTTGCTTGGCTCCGACCTCCCGGCGCAGCCGCCGGCGTCGTCGGCCCCGGCCGCCGGTCCGCAGAGCGTGCCGCCCAAGGGCGACAAGAAGTCGAAGACGCCGGCCCTCGATCACTTCTGCCGCGACCTGACGACCCTCGCCGCCGAGGGAGCCCTCGACCCGACGATCGGCCGGGCGAAGGAGATCGAGCGCGTCATGGAGATCCTGGCGCGGCGCAAGAAGAACAACCCGGTGCTGATCGGCGAGCCCGGCGTCGGCAAGACGGCGATCGTCGAGGGACTCGCGCTCCTGGTGGCGAACGGCAACTGTCCCGACGTGCTGCGCGACCATCGTGTCCTCTCGCTCGACATGGCGGCGGTCATCGCGGGCACCAAGTATCGCGGCCAGTTCGAGGAGCGGCTCAAGGCGGTGATGAACGAGATCGCGGCAAGCAAGAACGTGATCCTCTTCATCGACGAACTGCACACCCTGGTCGGCGCGGGTGCCGCCGAGGGAGCGATCGACGCCTCCAACATGCTGAAGCCCGCGCTGGCGCGCGGCGAGCTCCAGTGCGTCGGCGCCTCGACCCTCAATGAGTATCGCAAGTACATCGAGAAGGACGGCGCGCTTGAGCGCCGCTTCCAGACCGTGGTGGTCGAGCCGCCCTCGATCGAGGAGACGGTCGAGATCCTCAAGGGGCTGCGCGGCAAGTACGAGGACCACCATCGCGTGACCATCCCGGATGCCACGCTGAAGGCGGCGGCCGAACTCTCGGAGCGCTACATCACCGACCGGTTCCTGCCGGACAAGGCGATCGACGTGATCGACGAGGCGGGCGCGCGCGCACGGCTGGCGTCGCAGCATCCGCCCGCCGAGGTCGGCGCACTGAAGCTGCAGCTCGACCAGGTCACGGTCGAGAAGGAAGAGGCGGTCCGCGACCAGAATTTCGAGAAGGCGGCGGCGCTCCGCGATCGCGAGCGCGACCTGCAGCAGCAGATCCGCCAGGTGCAGGAGGACTGGGAGCGCGAGCGGCAGACGATGCGTCCGATCATCGACGAGGAGGCCGTCGCCTTCATCGTCGGCCGGTGGACGGGCATCCCGGTGACGCGCATCCAGGAAGCGGAGGCCTCGCGCCTGCTGCGCATGGAGGATGAGCTGCACGTGTCGGTGATCGGCCAGGATGAGGCGATCAAGGCGGTGTCGCGCGCCATCCGTCGCTCGCGGGCCGGCCTCAAGGACCCGAATCGCCCGATCGGCTCGTTCATCTTCTCCGGCCCCACGGGCGTCGGCAAGACCGAACTTGCCCGCTCGCTGGCGAAGTTCCTCTTCTCCGACCCCTCGGCGTTCATTCGCGTCGACATGTCGGAGTACATGGAGAAGTTCTCGGTCTCGCGGCTCATCGGGGCGCCCCCGGGCTACGTGGGCTACGAGGAATCGGGGACGCTGACCAAGGCGGTCCGCCGCAAGCCCTACTCGGTCGTGCTGCTCGACGAAATCGAGAAGGCGCATCCGGACGTCTTCAACATCCTGCTGCAGGTGCTCGACGAGGGCCACCTGACCGACAACTACGGCCGGGTGATCGACTTCAAGAACACCGTCGTGATCATGACGTCGAACGTCGGGGCGCGCGACATCATGCAGGGAAAGTCCCTCGGCTTCCACGCGGTCGACGGCGCGCAGAGCTTTGCCAAGATGTCGGAGACGGTCAAGGAAGAGATCGGCAAGGTCTTCAATCCGGAGTTCATCAACCGGCTCGATGACGTGATCGTCTTCCATCCGCTCGCGAAGGAGCACATCGCGAAGATCGTCACCGTCCTGCTCAAGGATGTCATGCGGCGCCTCGGCGACGAGGTGCGGCTCACGCCGGCGGCGATCGACTTCCTGGCCGATCATGGCTACGACCAGAGTTACGGTGCGCGCCCGCTGAAGCGCGCGATCCAACGCTACATCGAAGACCCGCTCAGCGAGCGGATTCTCGCTGCGGACTTCGTGCCGGGAGATGAAATCGAAGTGGACGTCGCCCCTGAAGGGGACAAGCTGGCCTTCCGGGCCCTGTCCGAGAGCAAGGCCTGAGCGCCGCGTCGCTGTGCCGGCGTGTACTCGGGATGGCTGCACTGGCCACCCTGATGACGAGCACGCCGCTCCGGGCGCAGGACCCGCCGGCAATGCCACCGGTCGATTCGATCCTGGTCGAGGGCAATCTCCGCAACAAGTCGGAGCAGATCCTGGCCGTCGGCGGTCTCAGCAAGGGGTCGGTCATCACCTGGCGCGACATCCAGCGCGCGATCACGCTGCTCTACCGCTCCGGACAATTCGACCGGATCAGCGTCGAGCAGCGCGAAGGAGACGGGATCCTGATCCTCGCGCTCGTGGTGGTTGAGCGGCCGTTGCTGCGCAGCTGGACGCTCGAGGGGCCGGACAAGATTGCGGCGCGGCAGTCGAAGGAATTCGTCCGGCTGGCCATTGGACAGCCGATCGAGCGCGTCGCCGCTGCCAAGGCGCGATACCAGATCGACTCGATGTACCACAAGCTCGGCTACTACACGGCCAAGGTGACGTACAAGGAGACCAAGACCGAGGACGGCGGCGTCTCGCTGGCGTACACGGTTGACGAGGGCAATCGCGTCGCCATCGCCCGGGTCGAGGTCGAAGGCAATTCGGCGATGACGGCCGAGCAGATGGTCGGGGCGATGGCCACCAAGCCCGAGGGCTTCTGGTGGTTCCGCCCGGGGGCGTACAACGAGCGCGAGCTCGACCTCGACATGCGGGAGCGGCTCCCCCGGTGGTACGGCGAGCGGGGAATGATCGACTTCCAGGTGGTGCAGGACACCATCGTCGACGACCAGCAGAATGGCAAGGCGACGCTCAAGCTGAAGGTCGAGGAGGGCGACGTCTACAAGGTCGGCACCTTCGAGATCGTCGGGAATCGGCGCTACTCGCTCGAGGAGCTGTCGCAGGGCTTCCCGTTCGGCCTGCCGGGTCAGGTCGGCACTGGGCAGCAGCTGGGCGGGCTCTTCAATCGCAGCCAGTGGGAAGATGCGACCCAAAAGGTCGGCGAAACGTACGCCAACGCCGGCTACATCCAGGCGCGCGTCGATCCCGAGCAGGTGCGGCGCACGCTCCCCGATGGCAGCAAGGTGCTCGACTTGCGCTGGCGGATTTTCGAGGGCCAGCCCGCGACGGTCAACAAGGTCAACATCGTCGGCAACGAAGTCACCCATGAGCGCGTGATCCGCGAAGCGATCGTCCTGCTCCCGGGCCAGTTGTACAACCAGGAAGCGGTGAAGCGCTCCTATCAGAACATCTCGAATCTCGGCTACTTCAATCCGCTGCCGAATCCGGACATTGCGCCGGCGCCCAACGGCGTCGACGTCGACGTCACCTTCCGCGTCGAAGAGAAGCGGACGGGCAACATCAATTTCGGGGCGTCCGTCGGCCAGGGCACCGGGCTTGGTGGCTTCCTCGGGCTCGAAGAGCCGAACCTCTTCGGGCGCGGCAAGCGCGGGCGGCTGCAGTACCAGTTCGGCCGGAACATCAACGACTTCTCGCTGTCGTATTCCGACCCGGCGATTCACGAGAGCCGGATCTCGGGCACGCTGACGGTCTACAATTCCCGCCAGCGGTACGTGATCGGCGACCTCGGGCGGCAGCAGCAGGAAGGCGGGTCCATCCAGCTCGGCCTCCCGTGGTTGGGCTCACGGGTCTCGCGCCTCTTTGCGTCGTACGGGTTCCAGCGGATCCGGTACTCCGAAGGATCGGCGGCGCTGCAGGCGCGCTTCCAGTGCGCCCCGTGTTCCCGTTCGACGATCGGCTTGTCGTTCATGCGCGAGACGCGCATCGGCCTGCCGTTCCCGATCGCCGGCTCGATGGTGCAGGTTGGCGTCGAGCAGAACGGCGGTCCGCTCGGCGGCACCGGCGACTACCAGAAGGTCGACCTCGATACCCGGTGGTATGCCCCGCTTGGGCGCCTCGGCGGCACGCCCGGCGCGCTCGGCGGCGGCGTCCAGTTCACGCTCGGACTGACGGCCAAGTCGGGCTTCATCTTCGGCGATCCGGGCGGCTTCTTCACCCAGCTCTATTCGCTCGGCGGCGTGCAGTATGGCATTCCGCTGCGCGGTTACAGCGAGTTCGCGATCACCCCGAACGGCTTCGACGCCCTGGCGGGTGGGCAGCGGGCAAGCGCCGACGGCTTCGGCAAGTCCTACGCGGCCTTCACGGTGGAGGCCGGCGCCAGGATCTCCCAGGCGCTGTACGTCAACACCTTCTTTGACGCCGGCAATGTCTACCGCAATGTGCGCCAATACGATCCCACTCGTCTCTATCGAGGCGCGGGCGTGGGCGTGGCGTTAATTTCCCCGCTTGGCCCGATCGGCGTCGACCTCGGGTACGGGTTCGACAAGCTCGACAATCTCGGTCGCCCGAAGCCTGGCTTCCAGCTCCATTTCCGCCTCGGCAACTTCCAATAGTTGCTGACCTCAACCGGCAGTACGCCAAGGATGTCCCGATGATTCGTGTTGGATTCCCGCTCCGCGCCCTCGGCCTTCCGGCCGCCATGCTCCTGCTGGTGGCGCCCGTCTCGGCCCAGTCGATCGCCGGCTGCAAGGTCGCCTACGTGAACGGGGCGCAGGTGCTCCAGTCGACGCCCGGCTATGTGCAGGCGGACTCGATCTTCAAGCGCGAAATGCAGATCTACTCGACCGAGATCCAGCAGCTGCAGGCCAGCCTTCAGGCGGCGGCCGCCAAGTTCGAGGAGTCCTCGGTGATGCTCTCGGCCACCAACCGGGCCGCCGAGCGGAAGAAGCTCTCGGATCAGCAGGACGCGCTCGAGAAGCGTCAGCAGGACATCCAGACCAAGGCGCAGGATCGTCGCACCCAGCTGGTGTCGCCGATCGAGGCGCGCATCACCGCCGTCATCGAGGGGATCCGCGCCGAGAACAACTGCGCGATGATCTTCGACGTCGCGGTGGACGGCAATGCCATCCTCGCGGCCGACAAGTCCCTCGACCTGACCGCCAAGGTCATCGAGCGTCTCCGCGGCGCCACCGCTCCGGCCGCGAAGCCCTGAGCCTCGGGGCTGAAGGTGCGCTGACGGCACAGGCGGTCGCCGACGTGGTCGGTGGCCGCCTGTATGGTCAGGGGGACCTCCCCCTGCGGCGGCTCCGTTCGCTCGAACTGGCCGAGGCCGATGCGTTGGCGATCTGTCTCGGCCCGAAGTACCTCCCGGCCATGGCCACGACGCGCGCCGGGGCCGTGCTGTTGCCGGAATCGCTGCGCGACAGCGCCGGCCCGGTCACGCGCATTGTCGTGGCCGACCCGGCGCAGGCGATGGCCGAAGCGGCCCGCCTGCTCCATCCCCGCGCGGGCTCCCGGCCGCAGATTGACGTGTCGGCCCGAATCGGGGTCGGCACCACGATGGGCGAGTCGCCGCGCATCGAAGCCTTCGTCGTGATCGGGGCCAACGTCACCATCGGCCGCGGTGTGCGCATCGGCCCCCATGTGGTGATCGAGGACGGCGTGGTGCTGGGCGATGACGTCCGGCTCGACGCTGGCGTCGTCGTCCATTCGCACGCGGTGCTTGGGCACCGGGTCTGGTGCAAGTCGCGCTCGGTGATCGCCGGAGAGGGGTTCGGCTTCCACTCCGACGCGAGCGGCCATCGACGCAGTCCGCAGGTTGGCGGCTGCCTGCTCGGCGACGATGTCGAGGTCGGCGCGGGCAGCTGTGTTGATCGCGGATCGCTCGACGACACCGTCATCGGTCGCGGCACCAAGCTCGACAACCTCGTGCACGTCGGTCACAATGCGCGGCTCGGCGAACACTGCCTCGTCATGGCGGGCACCGGCGTCTCCGGCAGCGTCATCATCGGCGACCGCGTGATCCTGGCGGGGCAGGCGGGCATCGCCGGCCACCTGTCGATCGGCAACGACGCGCGGGTCGGCGCCCAAGCCGGTGTGATTTCCTCCGTTCCCGCTGGCGCCTCGGTTTCCGGCTACCCGGCCCGACCGCATCGCGAATTTCTGCGGGCGATGGCCGCCCTATATCGTTTGACACCGCATGTCGACGCACTCGAAGCGCTCGGCAGGGCAGAGGAGCAGGACGATGGCTAGGCGCACGCTGGCCGGCACGGCAACCGTCTCCGGCACCGGACTCCATACCGGCGCGAAGACGACCGTCCAGATCGGCCCCGGCGAGTCCGGGAGCGGTATCCGTTTCCAGCGCACCGATCTGCCAGGCCAGCCGTTCGTGACGGCGCGGGTCGCGCAGGTCGAGGCCACCGAGCGTCGCACCGGGTTGGCCGACGGCAGCGCCGCGGTGCAAACGGTGGAGCATCTGCTCGGGGCGCTGTTCGCCGAGCAGATCGATGACGCCGTGATCACCATCGACGGCCCCGAACCGCCAATTCTCGATGGCTCGTTCCAGCCGTGGATCGAGGCGATCGACCAGGCCGGGATCCGGGAACTGACGGGCGACCCGGTCGTCATTCGGGTCACGGCGCCGTTCACGGTCGAGGAAGGCGATGCGCGCTACGTCGTGGCGCCCGCGTCGAACTTCCAGGTCACCGGGACCATCGAGTGGAGCCACCCGGTCATCGGCCGCCAATCGTTGTCCGTCACCATGACACCGGACTCGTTTCGCCGCGAGATTGCGCCGGCGCGCACCTTCGGGTTCGTCCACGAGGTCGCGGCGCTGCAGGCGCGCGGACTGCTGCAGGGAGCCACGCCGGACGTGGCGGTCGTGCTGTCGGAGACCGGGATCGCCTCGGGGACGCTGCGCTGGCCAGACGAGTTCGTGCGCCACAAGATCGGCGACATCGTCGGCGATCTCTCGCTGCTCGGCGCACGAATCGAAGGGCACGTGATCGCCGAACGCCCCAGCCATCAGGGCAACCTGGCGTTGGCCCGCGCCCTGGCGCGTCTCGCGCTGCGTTCCGATCCGCGCCGGCTCGACGTCACTGCCATCATGGACGTCTTGCCCCACCGCTATCCGTTCCTCCTCGTGGATCGTGTGCTGGAGATCGAACCGGGGAAGCGCCTCGTCGGAATCAAGAACGTCACCATCAACGAGCCGTTCTTCCAGGGCCACTTTCCGGGGCATCCGATCATGCCCGGCGTCCTGATCGTCGAGGCGATGGCGCAGGCGGGAGGCATGCTGCTGATGGACAACTTCGATGATCCGGGGTCGAAGGTGGTCTATTTCGCCGCGCTGGATGGCGTGAAGTTCCGTCGGCCCGTGGTCCCGGGCGACCAGCTCCGCTTCGAGCTCGAATTGTTGCAGTTCCGTGGTCGCACCTGTCGCATGAAGGGGCAGGCCCTTGTGGAGGGACGCGTCGTGTGCGAGGCCGAGATGCTGGCGACGGTGGTGGACCGGTGACCCAACGCATTCATCTGTCAGCGATCATCGACCCGGCCGCGACGATCGGGGACAACGTCGAGATCGGGCCCTTCGCGATCATCGGACCCAACGTCACCGTGGGCGACGGCTGTCGCCTCGGCGCGCGGGTCACGCTGGAGCGCAACGTCCTGCTCGGCGAGGGGATCCAGATCGGCACGGGCGCCGTGCTCGGCAGCCCGCCCCAGGACCTCAAGTACCGCGACGAGGAAACCTGGGTCGAGGTCGGCGATGGGACCATCATCCGGGAGTACTCCACGATCAATCGCGGGACGGCCGCGTCGGGCAAGACCACCGTCGGTGCACGCTGCTTCATCATGACCTACGTGCATATCGCGCACGATTGCCACATCGGCGACGGCGTCGCGATTGCGAACGGCTCGCAGCTGGCCGGCCACGTGACGATTCAGGACCGCGCCGCCTTGTCCGGACTCGTGGCGGTACACCAGTTCACGACCATCGGGGCACATTGCTTCATCGGCGGGGCCACCCGCGTGAGCCAGGATATTCCGCCGTACGTCAAGGCGGTTGGCAATCCGGTGGAACTCTACGGCCTGAACTCGATCGGATTGCAGCGCTCCGGCTTCCCGCCCGAAACGATTGCGGCACTCAAGCGCGCCTATCGGCTCTTCTTCAACTCCGACTTCAATCTTGGCCAGGCGCTCGATCGCGCGCGCACCGAACTGCCCGCCATTCCTGAAGTGGAGCGCTTCGTCGAGTTCGTCTCCTCTTCGCAGCGCGGCGTCCCGGCATGAGTTCCCCGATCCCGGTCGGCGTGGTCGGCGTCGGAGCGCTCGGTCGGCACCACGCCCGCCACTACGCCAAGATGCACGGCGCGGAGTTGGTTGGTGTGTACGATGCGGACCCGGCGCGCGCCGCCCTGGTGGCGGCCGAGGTCGGCTGCCGCGCCTTTCCGGTGATGGCCGAATTGCTGTCCGAAGTCCGAGCCGTCTCCGTCGCGGTCCCGACCTCATACCACCATCAGGTCGGGCTCGAGTGTCTCGGGCGCGGTGTGGCCGTGCTGATGGAGAAGCCGATCGCGGTCACGCTGGAAGAGGCCGACGCGCTCCTGACCGAAGCGACCCGCCAGGGCGTCGTGCTGGCGGTGGGACATGTCGAGCGGTTCAACCGCGCGGTCCGGGCAGCCCAAACGGTCATGGAGCGACCGATCTTCATCGAAGGGATTCGATTGGCGCCATTCCAGCCGCGCGGGACGGATGTCGCCGTGGTGCTCGACCTGATGATCCACGACCTGGACCTCGCGAACCACCTGGTCGGTGGTGCGCCGACGCAGGATGTCCGAGCCAACGGCGTCTCGATCCTCTCCCCGCACCTCGACATGGTGAACGCCCGCGTCGAGTTCCTCGGAGGGGTCGTGGCCTCGATGACGGCGTCACGGGTGGCACGCGATCGGGTGCGTCGACTGCGTGTCTTCCAGCCCTCGGGCTACATCTCGATCGACCTGGCCGAGGGCAGCGGCACCTTCATGCGACTGCGTGATGGCTGGCGCCCCGGGATCGGTAGCAGCATCGAGGAAATCGTCGAAACGATCCCCTTGACGGCACCAGAGGCGGATGCGCTCGGCCTTGAACTTGCGGCCTTCGTGGCCGCCGTGCGCGGCGAGCGTGCCGCCATCGTGACGGGCGTGGAAGGGCGGGCTGCCCTCGCGCTCGCGCTGGAGGTGACGGCGGCCGTCCAGCGCTCCCCCCAGCCTGCGCTGGGGCGATGACCCCCCGGATCCTGATCACCGCCGGAGAGCCCTCCGGCGACTTGCACGCCGCCCGGATCGTCGCGGCGTTGCGCGCCCGAATGCCGGAGGCGGTCATCGAGGCGGTCGGGGGTCCGCTGATGGAGAAGGCGGGCGCGGTCCTGCGACGATCGATCGACGGGCTGGCCGCGATGGGGTTGGTCGAGATCCTCGACAAGCTTCCTGCCCACATTCGCCTCCTCCGCATGCTGACCGCCGATTTCCGCGCCGGTCGCTACGATCTCCTGATCACCGTCGATTACCCGGGCTTTCATCTTCGCCTCGCCGAGTCCGCCAAGCGCCACGGCGTGCCGGTGCTCTGGTATATCGCGCCACAACTCTGGGCCTGGCGACCGCAGCGTGCGGCGCGTCTCGCTCGCGCCGTGGACCGACTCGCGGTGATCCTGCCGTTCGAGGAGGCGTTCTTCGATGCCGCAGGCGTCGAGGCAACCTACGTCGGGCATCCGCTGGCCGATCGCGAGGCGCCGTTGACGCGAGGTGTCGCCCGTGCGCACTTCGGGCTTCCTGAGGGTGCCCGCACGCTGGCCCTCTTTCCCGGGTCGCGCGCAGGTGAGATCAGCCGCCTCTGGCCGGCGTACCGCGATGCCGCGCGTCAGCTCCTCGCGAGTGGTGCGTGCCACGAAGTGCTAGTGGCGGCCACGGAATGGGGCGACTATCCCGGGGCCGAGGGGATGCACCTGGTGCGCGATGACTCGTCCCGCATCCTCGCCGCGGCCGATGCCGTGCTGGCCAAGTCGGGCACCACGACGCTCGAAGCGGCGATGGCCGATGTCCCGATGGTGGTTGCCTATCGGGTGCATCCGCTGACGTATCGGCTGGCGCAGCGAATGATCACCGTCAAGTGGGTCTCGCTCGTCAACCTGATCGCCGATCGCGAGGTCGTGCCCGAGTTGCTGCAGGGCGAGGCCACCCCGGCGCGACTCGTCGCCGCGATCGCTCCGCTGCTCGATCCTGCGAGCGCGGCCTGCCGCGCCCAGCGCGCCGGGTTGGCCGAGGTGCGCGCACGGGTCGGTGGGCCGGGCGCCAATGCCCGCGTGGCCGAACTCGCCGCCGGATTGCTCGCCGCATGAAGATCCCGATGCCGAAACTCCTGCTGCGCTGCGTCGTCGAGCCGCTGGTGTCGGCGCTCGCGGCGTCGTGGCGGATGCGCGTCCATGGCGAAGCGCGCGTGGCCGCGCTGCAGGCGAGCAACACGCCGGTCGTCTTCCTGTTGTGGCATGAGACGTTGCTGCCGCTGCTCTGGTGGCAGCGCCGCCGGGGCATCGGCATCGTGGTCAGTCAGGGGCGGGACGGGCAGGTGCTCGCCGACTACGCGACGCGCCTTGGCTACCGCTGCATTCCCGGCTCCTCCTCGCGCGGTGCCGTGCGGGCCTTCCTCAAGGCGGTGCGACTCCTCGACGAGTCGGTCTCCGTTGCATTCGCGACCGACGGCCCTCGGGGGCCCAGGCGGGTGGTGAAGCCCGGCGTGGTGCGCGCGGCCCAGCGCGCGGGCGCACCGATTGTTCCGCTGCACGCCGTGGTCCGCTCGGGATGGCATTCGCACTCGTGGGATCGAACCGTCGTGCCGAAGCCGTTCACCCGCGTCGATGTCGGCTATGGCGAACCGTTCACGATCGCGGCTGGCGAGGAAGGACTCGGGGCAGGGGTGGTCCGCGCCGCTGCCGCGCTCGAGGCGTTGGAACGCGAGATGGTGGCCTGATGACGACGCGCAAGCGCGATGGCCACCGGATGGTGCGGTGGTTATGGACGGCCCGTTCCCTCGGGGCGAGCAGCGCGCGCGCGGCGCTCGTGCCGGCCAGCGGACTCTGGCAGGCCGGGATGGCGGTGCGGGAGCTCTGCTATGCCCGTGGATGGCTGGCGCAGCACGCCCTCCCGTTGCCGAGCGTGGCGATCGGGAATCTCTCGGTCGGCGGTTCGGGGAAGACGCCGCTGGCGGGATGGGTCGCCTCTCACTATGTCTCAAGGGGTCACCGGCCCGGGATCCTGCTCCGAGGCGTCGGTGGCGACGAGGCCTTGGTGCATCGCGAGGCGGTTCCCGAAGCGATTGTGGTGGCCAACCCCGATCGCGTGGCGGGCGCAGCGATGGCCCTGGCGGCCGGGGCCGATGTGCTGGTGCTGGATGACGCCTTCCAGCGACTCGACGTCTTGCGCGATCTCAACCTCTGCCTGGTGAGCGCCGAGACGAGTCGCGCGGTGCCGTGGCGACTCCCGGCTGGGCCGTGGCGCGAGGGGTTTGGCGCCCTGGCCCGCGCCGACGGGTTGATCATCACCCGCAAGCGGGCCGATGCGGGCACGGCCGAGCAACTGGCGGCACGGCTTGCCCCGCGCGTCACCGGGCCGGTCGCGATCGTCCGCCTCGACCTGGCGATGCTCGAGGGATTGACGAGTGGACAGCAACAGCCGATCGGTGTGCTCGACGGGCGGCGCGTGGTGGCCGCCAGCGCAATCGCCGATCCGGAGGCCTTCGTGACGCAGCTCAAACGCACGGGGGCGCAGGTGCAGGTGGCAACCTGGAAGGATCATCACCAGTTCCGCGACGAGGACGTCGCCTGGCTCGCCCATGCGGCGCGCCGTGCCGACCACGTCGTGATCACGGCGAAGGATGCCGTCAAGTTGCGCGACCGTTGGCCCGCCTCCGTCCCCGAGCCGCTGGTTGCCCGGCTCGCGGTGACCTTCGAGGCGGGAGAAGTAGCATTGCGGTCCGCGCTCGACCGAGTGGTCGGGCACGACGCCTGACCACCGAACCCTGAGGTCCCTCGCGGACCGGAGTCTGACATCATGGCTAGCCCGAAGTCGCGCAAGTCAACCGAAATCATCTCGCCGGACAAGGATCGTCGATTCGCCTCGGAGGAAAATCCGTTCGAGGCCATGATGAGCCGGTTCGACGACGCCGCTCGTCGCCTCAAGCTGGAGCCGGGGCTCTACAAGGTGCTCCGCGCGCCCGAGAAGCAGCTGATCGTGTCGATTCCGGTGATGCGCGACAACGGCGAGATCGAGGTCTTCACCGGTCTTCGCGTGTTGCACAACACCTCGCGTGGACCGGCCAAGGGCGGCATTCGCTTCGACATGAACGTCTCGGTCGACGAGGTGAAGGCGCTCGCGGCCTGGATGACGTGGAAGTGTGCCGTCGTGAACCTCCCGTTCGGTGGCGCCAAGGGCGGCGTGATCTGTGACCCGACCTCGATGTCCGCCGGCGAACTCGAACGCCTCACCCGCCGCTACACCTCCGCCATCATCGACCTCCTCGGCCCCGACTCCGATGTCCCGGCGCCGGACGTGAACACCAACGAGCGCGTCATGGCGTGGATCATGGACACCTACTCCATGCACAAGCGCCACACGGTGACCGCGGTGGTGACCGGCAAGCCGGTCGCGATGGGCGGCTCCCTCGGCCGTCGCGAGGCCACGGGTCGCGGCTGCCTCGTGGTGACGCGCCGTGCGCTGCAGCGCAAGAAGATGAAGGTGGCCGGTGCGACCGTGGTAGTGCAGGGCTTCGGCAACGTCGGATCGATCGCCGCGCAGCTGATGCAGGAAGCCGGCATGAAGATCGTCGCCGTCTCCGACAAGAGCGGTGGCGTCTACAATCCGAAGGGCCTCGACGTCAACGACTGCCTCGCCTGGGTCAAGGCCAACAAGTTCCTCGAAGGCTACCCGAAGGGGAAGCCGGTCTCGAACGAGGAGATCCTTGAACTGCCGTGCGACGTGCTGGTGCCCGCGGCGCTCGAGAACGTCATCACCAGCAAGAACGCCGGATCGATCAAGGCCAAGATCATCTGCGAAGGCGCCAATGGCCCGACCACGGCCAAGGCCGACGCCATCCTCGATGCCAAGGGGATCTACGTCATCCCCGACATCCTCGCCAACGCCGGCGGCGTCACCGTCTCGTACTTCGAATGGGTCCAGGACCGCGGCGGCTATTTCTGGGATGAGGCCACCGTCAACGAGCGCCTCGAGAAGATCATGGTCAAGGCGTTCGACGAGGTCGCGGCGATGGCGGCCGAGCACGACGTCTCCATGCGAATCGGCGCCTACATGCTGTCGATCGACCGGGTCGCCTCGATGCACCGTCTGCGCGGGCTCTATGCCTGATGAAGTGGACCCTCGTCGCGGTGGGGAAGCTGCGACCCGCCCTGCGTGAGGTCTGCGACGACTACCTCCGACGCCTCGGCCGGCACCTGCCGGTCGAGGAGCGTGAAGTGCGCGAAGCGGGTCGGGCCGGATCGCCGGCCCGCCAGCGCGAGGAGGAGGGGAAGCGCCTGTTGGAGGCACTCCCCTCGTCGACCGACGTCGTGCTCCTCGATGTCGGTGGCAGTGAATGGTCCAGTGAATCGCTGGCCAGCCAACTCGAGGGCTGGCGCCTGGCCGCCCGCGATCGCGCCTTCGTGATCGGAGGCGCGGAAGGGGTTTCCGACGCCGTGCGCACCCGTGCCTCCGCGCGATGGAGCCTCGGGCCGCTGACCCTCCCGCATGAACTCGCGCGCGTCGTCGTGGTGGAGCAGCTCTACCGCGCGGGGACGATCTTGCGTGGCGAGCCCTATCACCGTGGTGAGCGCGACACGTGACCGACGACCTGCGACTCATCGGCGGGGCACCCGGACCGATTCCGGCGCCCGTTCCAACGACCATCCCCTGGGATCGGACATTGGATGGGGCGATCGTGTCGTGCGCCGAGCGCGACTCGCTGCTCGCGCGGTTGCATCAGCCCGGTGCCATGGTGGTGACCACGGGGCAGCAACCTGGGCTCTTCACCGGTCCGATCTACACCATCCACAAGGCCCTCGCGGCCGCCTCGTTGGCGCGTCGACTCGAGGCGGTCTGGCAGCGACCCGTGGTGCCGCTCTTCTGGCTCGCGGGGGACGACCACGATCATCGCGAGGCCAGCAGCGCGGCGTGGCTCGATGCACAGGGACGGCTCGACCGCTGGGGGCTCCCGGAGCGTACAGCCGATGCCGTGCAGCATCCGATGTCGCGCGAGCCGTTCCCGGAAAGCATCGCGGAGGGACTCGACCGACTCACGCGGACCTTGCCACCAGGGCCCGACACCGATGCCACGATGGCGTGGCTCGAGCGGCATTACGTCGCTGGGGCAACAATCCACGCTGCCTACGCCGGCGCCCTCGCCGAACTGCTCGGCCCCTACGGTGTGGCCTGTCTCGATGCCACGCACGCAACGGTCAAGCTGGCGCAGCGGGCCGTGCTCGCCCAGGCGCTCCGCGAGGCCACCGCCCTCGATGCGGTCCTGGCGGCACTCCCCGACGCCGGGACCGGCATCCGTGCGGGTGAGGGCGCCACCCTGGTCTTCCTCGAGACAGCCGCGGGACGCGAACGACTCCTCGTGGATGGTGACGGATTCCAGGCGCGACGCAGCGGTGATCGCTTCTCCGCCTCGGAGATTGATGCGTTGCTGGCGTCGTCCCCCGAGCGCTTCTCCGCGAACGTCCTGCTGCGCCCCGTGGTGGAGCGGCGCATCCTGCCGACGGTCGCCTACGTCGCCGGGCCGGGGGAATACCGCTACCTCACGCGACAGGCTGCCGCGCTCTACCCCGCATTTGCGACGACTCCGCAAACGCCGGTGCCGCGCTGGGGTGGGACGCTGATCGAGCCATGGGTACAACGCCTGTTGGATCGGCTCGGCGTCACGGCGGAGGCGGTGCTCGCGGATGACGGCACGCTGGCGCGATCGATTCTCCGGCGCGACCTGCCGACCGCCGTGACCGCGCAGATCGAGGCACTGCGCCAGTCGATCGCGACCGCGGAACGCGTGCTCGGCGCGGAGGGTCATCTCCTCGATCCGGTGCTTGATCGCGCCGTCGCCGGTCGGGGGCGCAAGCTCACGGCCGTCGCCGATGATTTCGAGCGACTCTTCGAGCGGCACCTCCGCAAGCGGGATGACATCGCGCACGCCCAACTGCGGCGGGTGCTCGATGCGCTCCGTCCCGGCGGGGTGCCACAGGAGCGTCACCTGACCGCGGCGACGTTCCTGGCACGCTACGGCCGGAGCTGGCTGGACCGGATCGTGGCCGCTACCGATGCGTGGGCTGCGGAGTGGTCGGCATGAGCCTCATCTCGGTCGTCCTCATCGTAGCGCTGTGCATTCCGATCGTCGCACTGATCGTCGACTCGCCGATCGGCCGCGCACTCGGTCGCCGGCTTGAGCGTGAACCGACCCCAGGCACGCGCCGAGACGCAGTCATCGGCGAGTTGACCAAGCGCCTCGACCTGCTCGAAGGTGACGTCGAGATCCTGCAGCACACGGTCAACGAGCTGCGCGACGAGAATCAATTCCTCCAGCGCCTGCTGGATGACGGCGGGCGGCCGCCGCGATCCTTGCCGCCCGAGGAGCGGTGACCCAGCGCAATCGCGGGTCGGTGCTGGTCGGCGCGGGGATCCTCCTCTCGCGGATCTCCGGGTTGGTGCGCCAGAAGGTGATGTCCCATTACTTCGGCCTCTCCGACACGGCCGACGTGTTCTACGCCGCCTTCCGGGTTCCCAACTTCCTGCAGAATCTGTTCGGCGAAGGGGCCCTCTCCGCCTCCTTCATTCCGAGCTACTCACGGCTGCTCGGCGAAGGCCGCGAGGACGAGGCTCGCCGGCTGGCCGGCGCGGTCCTCAGCCTGCTGACTCTGGTGGTCGCCGTCATCGTGCTCGGCGGCGTCCTCGGCGCGCCCGCTCTCGTGGCGCTCCTGGCCCCGGAATGGACGGGCGAGAAGCAGGCGCTGATGGAACGCCTCATCCGGATCCTCTTTCCGGGTGCCGGACTCCTGGTGCTCTCGGCGTGGTGCCTCGGGGTGCTGAACTCGCATCGCCGATTCCTGCTCTCCTACGCGGCGCCCGTCGTGTGGAACATCGCCATCATCGTGGCCGTGCTGATCGCCGGGCCTCGCGGGGGGATGGACCACGTCGCGGTCTGGGCGGCATGGGGGTCGGTCGCCGGGTCACTGCTGCAGGTTGCGGTCCAGTGGCCGATGGTCCGCCACGTCGGCGGGGCGATCAGGTTCCGTGGATGGGGAGGCGTCCCCGAGGTTGGTGTCGTCGTCGCCACCTTCCTGCCAGCCTTGCTCTCGCGCGGCGCACTCCAGTTCGTGGCGTTCGTGGACATCTACCTTGCCGGCCTGTTGGGGGAGGGGGCGGTCGCCGTCCTCACGTCGGCGCAGGTCCTGTACACCCTCCCCGTCTCGCTCTTCGGCATGTCGATCTCGGCCGCAGAACTCCCGGAAATGTCACGGGAGCGTGGTGACACTGACGCCATCGCCGGGTCGCTTCGGGTGCGACTCGACGCCGCGACGCAACGGCTCGCCTTCTACATCGTTCCCTCGGCGGTCGCGTTCCTCTTCCTGGGCGGGGTGCTCGCCGCGGCGATCTACCAAGGTGGCAAGTTCACCGCCGACGACTCGCAATACGTCTGGGTCGTGCTGGCCGGCTCGGCCACCGGACTGCTCGCGTCGACGCTCGCACGGCTCTACGCCTCCGCCTTCTATTCCCTTCGCGACACTCGCACGCCCCTTCGAGCGGCCCTCATCCGCGTCGGGCTCGCCAGTGGACTGGGCGCGATTGCGGCTCTCCTGGTGCCCGGGTGGCTGGGCATCGACGAGAAATGGGGCGTGGTCGGGCTCACCTTCACGGCCGGGCTCTCGGGGCACGTCGAGTTCATGATGCTTCGCCGCGGCCTCTGCCGCCGGATCGGGCGCTTCTCGTTGCCGCAGACCGAACTGGCCAAGCTCTGGGGCGCGGCCCTGCTCGCCGGCGTCGTCGCGACGGGCGGTCGCCTGCTGCTTGGCCACCTCGCGCCGTTGCCGATGGCCGCCGTGGTGGTGCCGCTCTTCTGTGCGACCTATCTGGCGGCGACCCACACCATGGACATCCCGGAAGCGGCGGTCTTGACCTCGCGCCTGGTGCGTCGCGTCCGCCGATGATCTCCGAGGCACTCGCGCGGAAGCTGGACACGCTTGCGGATGGCCCGGGCGTCTATCTCTGGCGGGACGCCGAGGGGGAGGTGCTCTACGTCGGCAAGGCCAAGAAGCTACGCACGCGGGTGCGTTCCTACTTCGCCACCGACTTTCCCGACTCGCCGAAGCATCGGCTCCTGCAGCGGCGCATCGCCGACGTCGAGACGATCGTCGTCGTCAACGAGGCGCAGTCGTTGCTGCTCGAGAACAACCTGATCAAGGAGTATCAGCCGCGCTTCAACGTGCGGATGAAGGACGACAAGAGCTACCCCTCGATTGCCGTCACGCTCGGCGAACCTTTCCCCCGGGTGCTCGCGACCCGGCGCCGCGACATTCCCAAGGCGAAGTACTACGGTCCGTACACCGACGTCGGCGACATGCGCCGCACCCTGGGACTGGTGCGCCGGATGTTCACGGTTCGCTCCTGCGCGGACAACATTCCCGTTGATCGCCGCGAGCGTCCCTGTCTCGACTATCACATCGGTCGCTGCAAGGCGCCCTGCGTGGGGTGGCAGAGCGAGAGCTCCTATCGCGCCATGATCAGCGAGGTGACCGACTTCCTCGACGGCCGGACCGTCGACCTCAAGGCGCGCATCCGGGTGATGATGCACGAGGCGAGTGAACGCGAGGACTTCGAGCGCGCCAAGGACCTGCGCGACACCCTCAAGTGGCTCGAGCAGGTCGAGACGCCGGCGACCGTGGACGTGGTCGGCACCGGGGACGCGGACGTCATCGGCTACGCGCGCGACGGGGACGATGCGGTTGGCGCGCTCCTCCGCATCCGGGATGGTCGGGTGATCGGCCGCGAGCATCGCTTCCTGGAGAATGTCGACGAGGTGCCCGATGGCGAGGCGCTCGAGGCGCTCCTGGTGCAGTGGTACGTCCCGCTGGCCGGGAAGGCGCGCCGGATGCTGCTGCCATTTCTCCCGGCCGAACTCGAGGGCCTCGAGGAGCTGCTCCCCGACGCCAGGATCGCCGTGCCGCAGCGGGGCGTCGGATCGCGCTGGAGCGAGCTGGCCGATCAGAATGCGCGCCACCTGCTCGAGAGTCTCCGCATGGAGAGCTTCGAGACCGAGGAGCGGGTCGAGGACCCGGTCTACCTGCTGGGGAGAGAACTCGGGATGACCACCGTCCCGCGCACCTTCATCTGCGTCGACATCTCGACGGCCCAGGGGAAGGACACCGTCGGATCGCTGGTCACCTTCGAGGCCGGGCGTCCGCGGAAGGCCGAGTATCGCAAGTTCAAGATCCAGGGGCCTGGGCAGCAGGACGACTTTGCCGCGATCCACGAAGTCATCACGCGCTATTTCACCCGACGCCTCGAGGAAGGGAAGCCGCTTCCCGACCTGGTGGTGATTGATGGTGGGAAGGGGCAACTCGGTGCCGCACAGGATGCGCTCCGGGCGCTCGGTCTCGACCAGATGCCGCTCGCCTCGCTCGCCAAGCGGGACGAGGAGATCTACCTTCCCGGCCAAAGCGACCCGCTTCGGTTGCCGCGGCGCAACGCCGCGCTGCGGCTTCTGCAGCGTGCCCGTGATGAGGCCCATCGCTTCGGCGTCACCTACAACCGGAAGCGCCGCACGCAACGTACGATCACCTCGGCGTTGCTCGACATTCCTGGCATCGGGGCGACCAAGCGACGCCTCTTGCTCACCACCTTCGGATCGCTCGCCGGGGTCAAGGCCGCGACCGTCGCCGACATCGCGGCGCTGCCTGGCTTCTCCGAGACCAGCGCACAGAAACTGCTCGACGCCCTCAAGGGGAGCTGAATGGATTGGCATCTTGAATGTTCCGACTGCGGCCTCGTCGCCGCCCCCGATGGCCTTCCCTCGGTGTGTACCGCCTGCGGTCGCCCCTGGCTGGTCCGCTATCCTGACCGCGTCCACAGCACCATCGAGCGCGCCGAAGTGCGTCGTCGCCATGGCATGTGGCGGTACCGCTCGTTCATGCCGCTCGGTGTCAACGAGGAACCGGTCTCGCTTGGTGAAGGGGACACGCCATTGCTTCGGCTGCCGCACCTGGAGCGGAGCCTGGGCTTCACCAATCTTTGGGTCAAGGACGAGGGCACCAATCCGACCGGCGCCTTCAAGGCGCGCGGGCTCAGCGCCGCGATCACCCGCGCCGTTGCGGCAGGGGCCACCCGCTTCACCATTCCGACCGCCGGGAATGCCGGGGTGGCGAGCGCGGCGTACGCGGCGCGCGCTGGCGCCGAGGTCCGAGTCTACGCGCCGAAGACCACGCCGCGGACCATCCTCTCCCAGATCACGGCGTTCGGGGGCGAGTTGGTCCTGCTCGATGGGCACATCGGCGATTGCGGCAAGGCGTCGCGAGACTATGCGACCCAGAGCGGCGCGATGGATCTGAGTACGCTGCGCGAGCCATACCGGATCGAAGGGAAGAAGACCCTCGGCCTGGAGCTGGCACTGCAGTTCGGCTGGGAACTGCCGGAGGTCATTCTCTACCCCACCGGCGGCGGGACCGGCCTGATCGGGATGTGGAAGGCGTTCCACGAGCTGCGCGAGGCAGGGTGGGTCACCTCCCCCATGCCGCGATTCTACACGGTGCAGAGCACCGGCTGTGCACCGATGGTGAAGGCATTCGAGGATGGCAGCGAGACGGCGACGCCGTGGGCTGATCCGTGGACCATCGCCAGCGGGCTCCGCGTCCCAGGCCCCCTCGGGGACAAGCTGATGCTCAAGATCCTGCGCGAGAGTGGGGGCGGGGTCTCGGCAATCGCCGACGCCACGATGGTCGACTTTGCGGCCCGCGGCACTCGGGAGGAGGGGGTGGACTGGTCGCCCGAGGGTGGGGCGGCTCTGGCGGCCGCCGTTGCCCTCCGCGATCAGGGGCAGTTGGGGGCCAGTGAGCGCGTCGTGGTCTTCAACACCGGTGCCGGCTGGCTCTACCGGACCCCCGAGGATTTGCTCGGCCCCATCCAATGATGGATATTCGGGGGTTCTTGAGGGGGAGGCTGAGTGTACCCCGGCCCTCCCTTGGGCGTCCCCTAGGCTGGAACAGGTCAACAACCGGCTGCTGTCGGAGCGCGTAATCAGTGTGGTCGCCAAAGAGGTGACCTTCCATCCCCATGCCGATTTCTCCGGGAATCGGCGGATCGAGACGAGGAGCTGCGATGAGGACGTTCGGATTCGTTGGAGTGGCGGCGGTGGCCATGGTGGCTCTTCCGCTCACGGCGCAGGTCGAGGGCAACCCGCACGTCATGCGGGTCTTCGCCGGTGGCCGCTATCAGGCTCCCCTCTGTTCGCTGAAGGGTGACTTCCGAACCAGCAGCGCCGGGATGTATCTCAAGACCTCCGTCGAGGGGGCCGACGGTGGCTCACGGCCGGATGACGAAAAGCGGATCGGGATCATCAAGAAGGGCCGCGATCAGGCCCTCGAGGCGGTCAAGGCGAATCCCAAGAGCGGGGCGGGATGGTACTACCTCGGCCGCGCCGAGCTGTTGCTTGGCAATCTTGTTGGCGCCGACACCGCCTTCACCAAGGCGACGGAGAATGCGCCGGCGTGTGCCGAGGAGATCAAGGGGTATCGCCAGCGCGCTTGGCAGCCGCTGCTGATCGTGGCGGCCGAGGCAATGAAGGCCTCGAAGAACGATGAGGCGCTGAGCCGGTTCCGCGAGGCGGCCATCATCTCGCGCGACTATCCGCAGGGGTTCTACAACACCGGCATCCTCTTCGCCAACACGGGCAAGCCGGATTCGGCCGCGCACTACTTCGCCCTGGCGGTGGAGAAGAGCGGCAACGATCCTCGGCTCGCCAAGGACAAGCTCTCCGCGATCGTGAACCTCGCCTCGATGTATCAGGCGATGGACAAGCACGCGGAAGCGGTCGTGCAGTTCCGGCAGTACCTCGCTGCCGAGCCGAACGACGCACAGGTCAAGAAGGCGATGGCCTCGTCGCTCCGCCTCAGCGGGCAGGTCGAGGAAGCGTCCAAGATCGAATCCGCGATGCTGACCTCCGCGCTCGCCGACGGGTCGGTGACGGCGAACGACCTGATGCAGATGGGTGTGAACCTCTTCCAGGACAAGAAGTACCCGGAAGCGGCGGATGCCTTCGGGAAGGCGCTCGAGAAGGAGCCCTATTTCCGCGACGCCCTGTTCAACCTGGCGAACGTCTATCTGGCCGAGAAGAATGGGCCGAAGCTGGTTGAGACGGCGCAGAAGCTGTTGGCGATGGAGCCGCTCAACACGATCAACATGAAGCTCCTCGGCGAGGGCTACCGCGCCGCCAACGACCAGACCAAGCTGATCGAGACGGTCGAGAAGCTGGTTGGCGTGCCGACGAATGTGTCGATCGACAACTTCCAGATCCACAAGGACGGCGCCAAGCTGGCCGCGACGGCCACGGGCCTCGAGGCCACGACCCCGGGCGGCAAGCCGCTGCCGGCGATGGCCAAGACGCTGACGTTCGAGTTCCTGGATGCCACGGGCGCCGTGGTCGGGACCAAGGAAGTCGCCGTGCCTGCCCTGAAGGCCGGAGCGACCCACCCGATCGAGTTCGAGGTGACGGGCGCGAACATTCACGGCTGGCGCTACACCGCAAAGTGAGGCCGGTGCGCTGCCGACGCCGTTGATCGGCGTCGGCGGCCGCGCTATCTTGGTGGCCTCGCGGGAGTAGCTCAGTTGGTAGAGCATCAGCTTCCCAAGCTGAGGGTCGCGGGTTCGAACCCCGTCTCCCGCTTAGGTCCCGGACTGCCCTGTTGGCGGTCCGGGATCGCTCGTTTTCCCCCATACCCACCGATCTACCCCATCCCCGCCGCCACCGGGCAGGCTTGCGGCCGCGAACTCGCTTGAAGTGAGAGCCCTTAACCCTTGTCAGGGGGCCAACATAGCGTCATATTGACTCCGTGAATAACTCCCCCGGGCGGCTCGCGTGATCAAGGTGACCAGTGTCCAACCCGATTCGATCGGTGAGGAACTTGGGCTCGTGCCCGGCACCGAGCTGTACACGGTGAACGGCCGCGAGCTCGAGGACTTCCTCGACTGGGAGTTCCTGACTGCGGACGAAGAGTTCACGCTCGTCTTCCAGGAGCCTGGGGCTGACGAGGCATTCGAGGTCGTCGTTGAGCGTCCGGTCGAGGAGCCAATGGGCGTGGCGGTCGAGCCGCCCCGCATTCGGCGCTGCGCCAACCGCTGCGACTTCTGTTTCGTCGAGGGGAATCCGGATGGCGTCCGCGAGGTGCTCTACATTCGCGACGACGATTACCGGCTCTCCTTCCGGTATGGCAACTTTGCGACGCTGACCAACCTCAAGCCCCACGACACCGCCCGGATCATTGAGTACCGGCTCTCGCCACTCTACGTGTCGGTCCACGCCACCGATCCCGCCATCCGGCGCTGGGTCCTCCGGAATCCCCAGGCTCCCGAGATCCTGCCGCAGATGCAGGAGTTCGCCGACCACGGGATCGAGTTCCACACCCAGATCGTGATGTCGCCGGGCGTGAATGACGGCGATGCGCTCAAGCAGACGCTCGACGAGCTCTACGCCTTCGGCCCCTCGGTCCTCTCGGTCTCGGTCGTCCCGGTTGGGCTGACCGAGTTCTCGAAGCACCACCTCGTGCGTGAACCGGACGATGCCGAGTGCCGCAAGGCGGTGCTCCTGGTCGAGGCCGCATCCGCCCGTGCCCGCGCCGAGCGCGGCACCGCATGGGCGTACGGGGCGGACGAGCTCTATCTGCGAGCCCATCTCGACTTGCCGCCGGCCGAGAGTTATGGCTCGTTCGACCAGGTGGAGAATGGCGTGGGTTCGGTGCGCTGGTTGCAGGAGCAGGTGCGGGAAGGCGCCGACGAGCTCCGCGGCTGGGAAGGCCGGCGGATCGCGGTCGTCACCGGCACCTCGATGGCGCCCTTGATGCCGATGGTGCTCGGGCCGCTCGAGGAAGCGACCGGCGCGACCTTCACGCTCCTCTCGGTCGAGAATGATCTCTTTGGTCGGCGCGTCACCACCGCCGGCCTGCTCCCGGGCAGCGCCATGCGCGACGCCCTGCAGGCGCTCGAGGGGATCGACCTCGCCCTGCTTCCCGGCGAGTCGGTCAACGACGCCGGTTTGTTCATTGATTCGCTCAGTGTCACCGCCCTTGCCGAGGCGGTGCCGATGCCGGTGCGGCTGTCGCGGACCTTTGTAGACGCCCTGATGGAGCCGTTGCCCGCATGAGCAGAGCCACCGTAGCCCTGGTCGGACGCCCGAACACCGGGAAGTCGACCCTCTTCAATCGCCTCGTCGGTGGACGCGAAGCCATCGTCTCCGACAAGGCCGGCACCACGCGCGATCGACACTTCGGCGAGGCCAACTGGATCGGCGTCGACTTCTGGCTGGTCGACACGGGCGGGCTCGTGCCCGGCTCGCAAGACACGATGGACAAGGCGATCGGCGCGCAGGTCGAACGTGCGGTGGAGGAAGCCGACGTCGTGATCTTCCTGGTCGACGGCAAGGACGGCATCAACCCGATCGATGCCGAAATCGCCGCCGGACTTCGTGCCTCCGGCAAGCCGGTCATCCTGGGCGTGAACAAGCTCGATGACATCGCCGAGCGCGACGCCCGCTTCGTCTTCTACTCGCTCGGGCTCGGCGAGCCGTGGCCCGTCTCTGCCGCCACCGGGAAGGGGAGCGGCGACCTTCTCGACGAAGTGGTGCGCCTCCTTCCCGAGTCGGATGACGACGAGGAGACCGAGCGGATCGATGTTGCGGTGATTGGCCGACCGAACGCCGGCAAGTCGTCGCTGGTGAACAAGCTCCTCGGCGAGGAGCGGCTGGTGGTGACGCCGATCGCCGGCACCACGCGCGACTCGATCGACACCGACTTCGCGTATGACGGCGGCGTGATCCGCTTCATCGATACCGCCGGCCTCCGGCGGAAGGCCAAGGTCGAAGAAGACCTGGAGTTCTACTCGGGGATGCGGACGGAGCGCTCCATCGGGCGCGCCGACATCTGTCTCCTCGTCGTCGATGCCGAGCGCGGGATGCACAACCAGGATCTCCGCATCGCCAACAAGGCGTGGGACGCCGGCTGCGCAGTCATCGTCTATGTGAACAAGTGGGACCTGATCCCCGAGAAGGACGCCAACACGGCGAAGCGTGGACAGGAACAGTTGATCGAGAAGGCGCCGTTCCTCGAATTCGTTCCGTTCCTCTACGGCTCGGCGTTGACCGGACAGCGCGTGCGCAACGTCCTCGAGCTGATCCGCAAGGTGGCCGACGAACGGAAGCGCCGCATTCCGACCGCCGAGGTCAACACCGTCCTCGAGGCGCTGCTCGAGCGGGCCGCCCCGCCGCAGGCCGCTGGCGACGAAGTGAAGCTGTTGTACGCGACGCAGATCGAGTCGGCGCCGCCGACCTTCGTCATCATCTGCAATCGACCGGACCACGTCGCCGAGTCCTACCAGCGCTATCTCATTCGCGGCTTCCGGAAGGCGTGGGGCTTCACGGGCTCGCCCTTGCGCCTCAAGCTGAACCGGCGGGGAAACCGGAATTGACGGCAGCGCTCCTCGGTGCGGTCGTGGCGTCGTACCTGCTCGGGGCGATTCCCACCTCGCATTGGGTGGCGCACGGCCTCAAGGGGATCGATCTCCGGACCGTCGGGAGCGGCAATCTCGGCGCGACCAACCTCTATCGTCAGCTCGGCTGGCGGTATGCAATTCCCGTCGGAATCTTCGACATGCTCAAGGGAGCCATTCCCGTGGCGGTCATCGGGCCGTGGGCTGGGGCGGGGGCGATCGGCTCACTCCTGCTCGGCGTGGTGGCGGTGTTTGGCCACGTCTTCTCCCTCTTCGTCGGCTTCAAGGGCGGCAAGGGCGTGGCGACTGGTGGCGGGATCGTCCTCGGCTTCGCGCCTTGGGCCTTTCTGGTGGCCCTGCTGGTGTGGATCGTGACGACGCGCCTGAGCGGTTACGTCTCGCTCGGCAGCATCCTCGGCGCCCTGGCGCTGCCGCCGGCGATCTGGTTGCTGCATCCGGCCGAGCGCGCCGCGGTCCCCTACGTCGTGCTGTTGTCGGCGCTGGTGATCTGGTTCCACCGGGCCAACATCCGACGGCTGATGGCGGGGACCGAGAACCGCTTCGGCACGGGCCGGCCCACCACCGGGGCGACCACGTGAGCCGGGTGGCAGTGCTTGGCGCGGGCGCCTGGGGAACGGCACTGGCCGACTTGCTCGCAAGGAAGGGCCATGAGGTGCGGCTCTGGGCGCACGAACCCGATGTCGCCACCGCAATCAACGCCGACCACCTGAACCCACTCTACTTCCCGGATGCCCCGCTCGATCCCCGCTTGATCGCAAGCAGTGATCTCGCGGCCGTGCTCGACGGTGCGCCGGTGATCTGCTCGGTGGCACCGAGTCACGTGACGCGCGGATTGTTCGAACGGGCGGCGCCGATGGTGCGTCCCGGCACCCGACTGGTCTGCGCGACGAAGGGGATCGAGACGGAGACGCTCGCGCTGATGAGCGATGTCGCCGCGGAGGTGCTGCCACACGCGCCGTTCGTCGCGTTGTCGGGGCCGAGTTTCGCCGACGAGGTGCACGAGGGCCAGCCGACAGCCGTCGTGGCCGCGTCGCGCGATGAGGCCGCCTGCGAGGAAGTGCAGCAGCTCTTCAGTACGCCCTACTTCCGGGTGTACTCGGGAAGCGATGTGACCGGCGTCGAGTTGGCGGGAAGCTTGAAGAACACCATGGCGATCGCCGCCGGCATCCTCGAAGGCCTCGGACTGGGTCACAATCCGCGCGCGGCGCTGCTGACCCGCGGCCTGGCAGAAATTGCGCGGCTCGGTGCGGCGCTCGGCGCTCGGCCGGAAACCTTCGCGGGGCTCGCCGGGATGGGGGATCTCATCCTCACCTGCACCGGCGCCTTGTCCCGGAATCGTCAGCTTGGCGTGTTGCTGGCTCAGGGGCTGACGCTCGCCGAGTACCGCGCGACGCATCGCAACGTGGCGGAGGGGGTCAACACGGCACTCGGCGCGTCGCGGCTCGCGACGAAGCATGGCGTGGCAATGCCGATCACCGAGCAGGTGGCGGCGGTGTTGTATCAGGGGGCCTCGCCGCGCGAGGCGATCCGACTGCTGATGGAGCGGGAGCTCAAGGCGGAGCGATGGACATGACCCTGCCGAATCCGGTGCAGCAATTCTTCTCGATCGGCGAGGTGTGTGCCCTCACCGATCTCAAGCCGCACGTGTTGCGCTACTGGGAGAGCCAGTTTCGCTTCCTGAATCCGGCGAAGAATCGCTCGGGCAATCGCGTGTACAAGTCGCGCGAAGTCGAGATGATCATGCTGGTGAAGCATCTCCTGTACACGGAGAAGTTCACCATCGAGGGCGCGCGTCAGCGTCTTGACGCCTACCGTCGCACCGGCGAGCTCAAGAACGCGGCACGGGCGGCGATGCGTTGGGAGACGGTGCAGGAAGTCCGCGCCTCGCTCGACGACGTGCTCGCAGTCCTCGAGGGACGCGAGCCCGCGATCCGTGCCCAGCCCGCCGATGAAGAGGTCGGGTAACATGCACATTCTCGTCGTGAACGATGACGGCATCCTCTCGCCCGGGATCCAGGTCCTCGCCGAAGCGTGCCAGACGGTGGCGCATGTGACGGTGGTGGCGCCCGATCGGGAGCAGAGCGCCCAGAGCCATGCCTTGACGCTCACACGACCGCTGCGTCCCGTGGCGCGCCCCGATGGCAGTTGGCAGGTCGACGGGACGCCCACCGATTGCGTGCTGCTGGCGCTCGAGGCGTTGATGCCCGAGCAGCCGGCGTTCGTCTTCTCCGGGATCAACCACGGCCCGAACATGGGCGAGGATGTGCTGTACAGCGGGACCGTTTCCGCGGCGATGGAGGCCGTGGTGCTCGGCATCCCGGGCGTCGCGATCTCCTTTGCGGGTCGGCGCGAGGATCTGCTCCCCGGCTACGCGCCCATCCTGGCCAAGCTGGTCAAGCGGATCACCACACTCGACAACTATCCTCGCAACACGCTGCTCAATATCAACCTCCCCGAAGTTCCGGCCGACGAGGTCAAGGGGATCACGGTTGCCCGCCTCGGCTCGCGGGTCTTCGAGGGGTCGGTGGCCCGCCAGAAGGATCCGTGGGGCCGCGAGGTCTTCTGGATCGGCGGGGGCACCATCACGTGGAGCGGCGAGCTCGACACCGACCACGCGGCCGTCGCGGCGGGGTACATCGCCGTGACCCCGCTGCAACTCGACCTCACGAATCACACGCTCCTCGAAACGGTCCGCGGATGGCGCCTGGAGGAGTAGCGTGAGCGACGGCTATGTCGGCTACCGCTCCGCGCTGGTCGAGGCGCTGCAGCGCAAGGGCATCCGCGACATGGCGGTGCTGCGCGCGGTGGCCACCGTGCCGCGCCATCACTTCGTGCCGGAATCGCTGCGACACCGGGCGTACGAGGACGAGGCGCTGCCGATCGGCAGCGGCCAGACCATCTCCCAGCCCTACGTGCAGGCCCGCTCCTGTGAGTTGCTGGCCCTCACCGGGCGCGAGCGCGTGCTGGAGATCGGCACCGGTTCGGGCTACCAGACCGCCCTCTTGTCGATGCTGGCCGAGAGCGTCTTCTCGATCGAACGAGTGCCCGAGCTCGCGCGGCGTGCGCATGACACCCTGCGCTCGCTGGGTGACTACGAGAATGTCTCGGTGATGCATGCCGATGGCACCCTCGGCTGGAAGCCGAATGCACCGTACCAGGCGATTGTCGTCGCCGCGGCATCGCCCGCCGTGCCGAAGCCGCTGGTCGAGCAACTGGCGCCAGGGGGACGATTGGTGATCCCGGTCGGGTCGCAGGAAGGGCAGGTGTTGACGTTGGTGACGCGTGATCCCGATGGACCAGGGTACGCCGAGCAGGCCATCCACGACGTCCGGTTCGTCCCGCTGCTGGGCGAATTCGGCTTTTCCCCGCAGGATTGAATGGAATTCCTCAAGACGTTCGTCGACTATTTCCTGCACCTCGACGTCCATCTCGGGGAGCTGCTTCGCTCGTACGGGAACTGGACGTACGGCATCCTCTTCCTGATCGTCTTCGTCGAAACCGGTGTGGTGATCATGCCGCTGCTTCCCGGGGACTCCTTGCTCTTTGCCGCGGGGACCTTCGCGGCACTCGGCGACCTGAATCCGTGGGTACTGAACCTGATTCTGGTGGTGGCAGCAGTCCTCGGCGACGGCGTCAACTATCACATCGGCAAGGCGATCGGCCCGCGCGCCTTTTCGGGGAAGATCCGTTTCCTGAAGAAGGAGTACCTCGACCAGACGCAGGCCTTCTACGACAAGCACGGCGGAAAGACGATCATCCTGGCGCGCTTCATCCCCATCATCCGCACCTTTGCCCCGTTCGTGGCCGGCATCGGGACGATGACCTATCCCCGCTTCCTGGCGTACAACGTCATCGGCGCGGTGGCGTGGGTCACCTCCTTCGTCTGGATCGGCTATGGCTTCGGGAATATCCCGGCGGTCAAGGAGCGCTTCTCGTTGGTGATCCTGGGGATCATCGGCGTCTCCGTCCTGCCGATTGCGCTGGAGGTGCTGAAAGGGTGGCGAGCACGGCGGCGGCCCGTCGCCTGAGCAGGTTGATGTTCCGTTGTGCAACCGTAGGCCCCGCTAACGCGTCAGAGCGGGTATGACGCACTCACTCCGACTCCTCATGGCGATCTCGCTGGCGGCCCTCCCGCACCGCGGCGCGTCCCCCTTTGCCTACGACCGCCACGCCCCGTTGCGGGTCGCCGACTCCCTCTGGAAGCAGCAGGACGGGGTCGAGATCCGGGCGATCCGCTTCGATTCCCCCAAGGGCGGCCGGGTGACCGGTCTCCTCTTCCTGCCCGGCAACGGTGGTCGCCATCCCGGCATCCTGCTCGGCCATGGTGCGCCGGGAGACAGCCGGAGCGAGCGGGCGGTGGAGATGGGGGTCGCCCTCGCGAGGGCGGGGACGGTGGTGCTCGCGATCGACGCCCCCTTTGCGCGCCGGGGGGACGCACCGGTCACCTTCACCCCGTCGGATAGCGCGGATCAGGTGCAACTCGTGATCGACTCACGACGGGGGCTCGACCTGCTGGTGGCACGGCCAGACATCGATCCCTCACGGCTCGGCTACGTCGGGACCTCCTATGGCGGGGCGCAGGGTGCGCTGCTGGTGGGAGTGGAACCCCGCCTGCGGGCGGCGGTGCTCCGCGTGGCGGATGGCGGATTCATCGCTCACTTCAGCGATCCGTGCGATCCCGCTGCACAGGCCGGGGCGACGATTCGCGGCTGCCTGATCTGGACGCTTCCCGAGGGAGGGCCGTCCGAGGCCGAACGGGAGCGTTGGGCGGCAGCGATGCGCCCGATCGAACCGATCGAGTATATCGGGAGGGCGCGGGCCAGGATCCTGTTTCAGAGCGGACGGCAGGACGCATCGGTCCTTCCGGTCCGTGCGGCCCGTCTTCATCAGGCCGCCCCGGCAGGCAGCGTGGTAGAATGGTATGACTCCGGTCACCGCCTGCCGGCTGAGGCGACGGCGTCGGCGCTCAGCTTCCTGGCACGCGCGCTCGGGACACTGGCGCCCGCCGCGGCCTCCAGCCGTTGATGGATCGCGGGGCCGGGGACCCCATTCTGTCGGAGGGTCGGGGCGTTAGATTCTTCGGATGCGCCCCCGTAGCTCAGCTGGATAGAGCGGACGCCTCCTAAGCGTCAGGTCGGCAGTTCGAATCTGCCCGGGGCATGGAACCTGGGCCGACCCCGCCGCGTCGTACCGAAGGGTTGGCTCCTGCGACACGCAATGCGGTACCCATCGCACCTTTCCTGAGGGGCTCCGGCGTCATGCATTCCCGATCACGACCCTGGTCCATCGTGGTAGCCGCGCTCGCATTCGCGGGATGTGCCACCGCAAGCGCACGCCCGGCACCGGTGGCGCCCGCTCCCGCGACCACGTCAGCAATTCTTGGTGGCGACCCCGGGAGCATCGCGCGCGCGCGCCGACAGCATCCGGTACCCCTACACGGCCGCCGACATCCATTTCATGACCGGGATGATCGGCCACCACGCGCAGGCGATCGACATGGCCCGGTGGGCGCCGACTCACGGCGCCTCCGAGTCGATGAAGGTGCTCGCCGCACGGATCATCAATGCGCAGCAGGACGAGATCGTCATCATGCAGCGCTGGCTCCGGGACCGACAGCTGCCGGTCCCCGAGGCGAAGGCCGGGCCGATGATGATGCAAATGGGGGGCATGGCGCACGAGATGTTGATGCCGGGGATGCTGACCGAGGCGCAGATGAAGGAGCTCGATCAGGCTCGCGGACTCGAATTCGACCGGCTCTTTCTCCAGTTCATGATCCAGCACCACCGCGGGGCGGTGTCCATGGTGAAGGACCTCTTCGCCACCGACGGGGCCGGCCAGAACGAAACCGTCTTCAAGTTTGCCTCCGACGTCAACACCGACCAGACGACGGAGATTGCCAGGATGGAGCGCATGCTCGCCACGATTCTCTTCGAGAAGCGCGCTCCCTGAGTCGTTCCGTTTCCCTCCACCCCCAGGAGTCCTCCATGACGATTCGTACCACCCAGATCGCGCTGCTGTTCGGCGCCGGTGTATTGGCCGGTTGCGCCGGCGGCGGCACTGGCGGCAGTGCATCGCCCGCGCCGATCGCGTTCACGGCTTCGCCGCGCCCCGACCCGCGTGTCGGCCTCAAGGCAGGCCTCTATGACGCCGGCGAGGCTTCCTGGAATATGCGGCTCGCGTCGACCACCAAGTCGCCGCCGAAGTTCGAAGGCTCGACCAACTCCGACCTCGCCTTCACCGGCAAGTATGCCATCCAGGGCAACTACAACGGCTACCAGGTCTGGGACATTTCCAACCCGGCCAAGCCGGTGCTGACCACGGCCTACTACTGCCCGGCCTCGCAGAGCGACGTCTCGGTCTACAAGAACCTCCTCTTCGTCTCCGGCGAAGGGATGACGGGCCGACTCGATTGCGGCGCCCAGGGCGTCCCCACCGCGGTGAGCAAGGACCGCCTGCGTGGCCTCCGCATCTTCGACATCTCGGACATCAAGAACCCGAAGAATGTCGGCAACGTGCAGACCTGCCGCGGCTCGCACACCCACACGGTGCTCGAGGATCCGAAGGACAAGGCCAACGTCTACGTCTACATCTCGGGCTCGGCCGGCGTCCGTTCCGCCGAAGAACTCCCGGGCTGCGTCAACACCTCGCCCGACAAGGATCCGAATTCGGCGCTCTTCCGCATCGAAGTGATCAAGGTGCCGTTGGCCGATCCCTCCAAGGCCGCCATCGTCTCGTCGCCGCGCATCTTCAACGACCTCACCGCGCCGAAGGGGCACGGGGCGTCACCGGCTGATGCCGCCGAAATGGCAAAGGCGAAGGCGGCCGGCGCGTTCATCGCCGACGTCGGTGGTGAGCAGATGATCCTGCCGTCCGGCTTCATCAAGCCGATGCTGGATTCCGTCGTGAAGTCCCGCGGCGGCACGGGGGCGCCAACCGGGGCGGACTCCAGCGCCCTCCGCGCCGCGCTGCCGGCCATGATCGCCAAGATGATCGGGCAGCAGGCCGGGCCGAGCAACGCGCCGCGCCCGGGACCGACGCAGTGCCATGACATCACCGTCTATCCCGGCATCGGGCTGGCCGGCGGGGCGTGCGAGGGCTACGGCCTGTTGCTCGATATCAGCAACCCCGTCAACCCGGTGCGCATTGCCGCCGCGGCCGACTCGAACTTCTCCTATTGGCATTCGGCGACGTTCAACAACGACGGCACCAAGGTGCTCTTCTCCGATGAGTGGGGCGGCGGTGGCGGGCCGAAGTGCCGCGCCGACGATCCGAAGCAGTGGGGGGCCGACGCGATCTTCTCGATCGAAAACCGTCAGCTGAAGTTCCGCAGCTACTACAAGATGTCGGCGCCGCAGACCTCCCTCGAGAACTGCGTCGCGCACAACGGGTCGCTCATCCCGGTGCCGGGCCGCGACATCATGGTGCAGGCGTGGTACCAGGGCGGCATCTCGGTCTTCGATTGGACCGATGCCGCCCACCCGACCGAAATCGCCTTCTTCGACCGCGGTCCGATCGCGGCCGACCATGCGGCGAGCGGCGGGTCGTGGTCGGTGTACTGGTACAACGGGGTGATCGTCTCGTCCGAGATCGCGCGTGGCCTCGACGTCTTCGAGCTCGTGCCGAACGCGAACCTGACCCAGAACGAGATCGACGCCGCCAAGTCGGTGGTGCTCGATCACCTCAACACCCAGGGCCAGCCGAAGTACACCTGGGCGCCGACCTTTGCGCTTGCCCGCGCCTACACTGACCAGCTGGAGCGGTCGCGCGGACTCTCGTCGAGCCGAATTGCCTCGGTGCGGCAGGCACTGCTCCGCGCCGAACAGGCCAACGGCGCCGCGCGGCGCGATGCACTGACCGCGCTGGCCAACGAGGTGAATGGTGACGCCGGCAGCTCGAAGGACGCCCTGAAGGTCCGGGCCCTCTCGGCCGCGGTGCGGGACCTCGCCGCCAAGTAGCACCACCCTTTCTTCAAGCGGGGGGCGTCGGCTTCAGGATGAAGCCGGGGCCCCTTCGCCGTGGAGCCCCCTCCCATGTCCGGTGAACTGATTGTCCTGCGTCTGCTCCATGTGGTCGGTGGCGTCGTCTGGGTTGGCGGCGTCGTGTTGATGCATTTCGTCCTGCTCCCCTCGGTCACCCAGGCCGGCCCAGCCGCCGGTCCGGTGATGGCCGCGATCCCGCAGCAGCGGCTCTTCCGGTGGCTGCCCCCGATCGCCGTCATCACGATGCTCGCAGGGCTCAGGCTGCTCTGGGTGACCTCGGCGGGTTTCGCGAAGGCCTACTTTCTGACCTGGCCCGGCCACACGTACTCGGTCGGGGCGCTGCTGGCGATCGTCGGCTTCATGATCGCCATGCTGGTGGGTCGGCCCAGCGCCATGCGCGCCGGGCAACTGGTGGGGCAGATGGCCGGCATGAGCGACGAGGCTGAGCGGGCTCGGTTGCAGGCCGAAGTTGGCCGACTCCGGGCGCGCGCCGGCCGATTCGGCGCACTTTCCGTCGTCCTCCTGTTGACGGCGACGGCCGCGATGGCGGTTGCCCGGTACCTGTAGGATGCCCGCCGCTTCCCCAGACGTTAGATTCGGGGGCTTTCCGCCCCCAACCTCGTCACCAGGTGTCTCGATGCGATCGCGTTGCCTTCGTGCGTTCCTCATGTTGTCCGCCGTGGCCATTCCACTCCATGCGCAGGTCCAGAAGAAGGCGCTGACTCAGGCTGACTGGGATCGCTGGGAGTCGATTGGGGCCCCGACACTCTCCAACGACGGTCGCTGGGCCGCGTACACGATTCGTCCGCAGGTGGGCGACGGCCGCTATGTGGTCCGGGCCACCACCGGCAACACGGAATACACCATTCCGCTCGGCTACATCGCGCGCGCCAACAACAGCGTTCCCGCGCGCGGCGCGGCGGGCGGCGGGGCACCGGGCGGCGGTGCCCCTGCGGGGGGAAGTGGCCAGCTGACCGCGGATGGTCGATTTGCCATTGCGACCACGCAAGCGACCAAGGCCGAGGTGGACCGCATCGCCAAGGCTGTCGCCGCGCTGAAAAATGCGCCGAAGCCGGCGGCCATGCCGGCGGGCGCGGCGCCGGCGCCTGCGGCCGCCGCACCGGACACGGTGACCCCGAAGGGGGCGCTCGTCATCCTCGATCTTCGGACCGGCGTCCAGACGGCGATCGTCGGGGCGCGCGGCCCGCGGTTGGCGAAGGAGAGCAGCAACTGGATGATCTATACGCCGGACTCGGTTCGCGCCCCGGGCGACTCCACGGCATCGAATGGCCGTGGCGCGGCAGGTGGGCGCGGTGCGGGTGGCCGAGGCGCCACCGGGGCGGCCGCGTCGACGGGGCCACGGCGGACGTACGGCTCCACCATCACCTTGCGGAACATGGCGACCGGGGCCGAAGAGAAGATGGCGTACGTCGCGTCGTCGACCTTTGACGACAGCGCCAAGGTGCTGGTGTACACCATTGCCTCGCGGGACTCCACGCAGGACGGCATCTTCATCCGCAACCTCGCGACGGGTACCACCACCACGGTGATGAAGGCGCCGGGCAACTACCGCGGCTTCAACTTCGACCGGGCCCAGCAGCAGTTCGTCTTCACGACCGATGCCGGTGCCGAGTTCGGCAAGCCGGAGCCGGTCGGGACGATCTACTACGGTTCGATCAAGAGCGGGACGGCCACCGCGCTGATCACGCCGGCGATGGTGCCGACCGGGCTCCGCATTCTTGCGACCACGACCGCGAGCTTCAGTCGGAACGGGACGGCGCTGCAGTTCACCATGTCACCGCCCGCGCCGGACACCATTCCGGCCGACTCGCTGAACGGGAAGGCGCGCTTCGACCTCTGGCACTGGAAGGATCCGCAGTTGCAGCCGGCGCAGCTCCTGAGCGCGGGCCGGGATCGGAGCAAGAGCTACCAGACGATCTTCCATCTCGGCCCTGCGCCGAAGGCGGCACGGACCGTCAAGGGTCGCGACACGATGATGACCTTGGTCGGCGACAAACGGCTGGTCAAGCTCGCCGATGACACCGTGAGCGGCGTGCAACTCTCCGACGACGCGAAGGTCGGCGTCGCGACGAGCTCGGTGCGCTACGACATCGAGAAGATGTGGGGGGCTGGCGGCAACGACATCTACGTCGTCGATCCGGTCACCGGGATCCGCAAGCAGATCGCCACCCAGGTGCAGACGGGTGGGCAGCTCTCCCCCGATGCGAAGTATGCCTACTACTTCGATCGCGGGAACTGGTACGCCTATCAGCTCGCCACCAACACGCTCCTCAACGTCACGGCGCAGGTGAAGGGTGTGCGCTTCGACCAGGAGACCTGGAGCACGCCGGACGAGCCAGCGGCCTGGGGTGTGGCGGGCTGGACCAAGGGCGACAAGTCGGTCCTGGTCTATGACCGCTTCGACGTCTGGGAACTCGATCCGACCGGGGCGAAGGCGCCGGTCATGGTGACCGATTCGGTCGGTCGTCGTGAGCATACCGCCTTCCGGCTCGTCGACCTGAATCGCGATCGCGAGGAGGATCGCTTCATCGACCCGAGCAAGCCGCTCTATTTCCGCGCCTTCTCCGAGGCCACCAAGGGCAGCGGCTATTACCGGGATCGGCTCGACGTGAAGGGTGCGCCGGAGAAGATCATCTTCGGTGACTATGCCTATGGCCAGCCGACCAAGGCGAAAGCGGCCGACGTCTACCTGATGACGCGCGGCACCTTCGTGGAATTTCCGAATCTCTGGGTCGGACCGTCGCTCACCCAGCTGACCCAGATCACCGACATGAATCCCTGGCAGAAGGAGTACAACTGGGGGACGGCCGAACTCGTGAGCTGGCTCAGCGAGGACGGCGTGCCCCTGCAGGGCATTCTGTACAAGCCGGAGAACTTCGACGCTTCGAAGAAGTATCCGCTGATCGCGTACAACTACGAGGATCTCTCCGACGGCCTCTACAGCTACGTCCCGCCGACGGGCCGGAACATCATCAACGCGACGCACTATGCCTCGAACGGCTACCTCGTGTTCATGCCGGACATCCACTACGAGGAAGGCCATCCGGGGGAGAGTGCCCGCAAGTCGATCGTGCCGGGTGTGCAGATGCTGCTGGCGCGTGGCTACGTCGACCCGAAGGGCCTCGGCATCCAGGGACAGTCGTGGGGCGGCTACCAGGCGGCCTACATCGTCACGCAGACCTCGTTGTTCTCGGCGGCGATGGCCGGCGCTCCGGTGTCGAACATGACCTCGGCGTACGGCGGCATCCGCTGGGGGTCCGGCCTGGCCCGTGCCTTCCAGTACGAGAAGGGGCAGAGCCGCATCGGCAAGTCGCTGTGGGAGGCGCAGGATCTCTACCTCGAGAACTCGCCGCTCTTCCACCTGCAGCGCGTCACCACGCCGCTCTTCATCATGGCCAACGACCAGGACGACGCGGTGCCCTGGTGGCAGGGGATCGAGCTCTTCGTCGGCCTCCGCCGGTTGAACAAGGAGGTGTACCTCATCAACTACAACGGTGACGTGCACAACCCGGCTTCGCGCGCGAACCAGAAGGACATCGCGATGCGGATGCAGCAGTTCTTCGACAACAAGCTGAAGGGCGCCCCGGCCCCCGACTGGATGGTCAAGGGCATCCGGGCCGTCGACAAGGGCCGCGATCAGTTCACCGTCACGACACCGGCGCCGCCGGTGAAGCCGTAACCGCGGCGGTACCGCATCCCTATGCAACGGGGCGACGCGTCACGCGTCGCCCCGTTGTGCGTTCCCGTGCAGCGCTCGCTCCTAGGCACCGCGCTTCGCGATCAAGGCCACGCGCGATCGGTCCGACACCACCACGCCGCCGGGCCTCTCGACCGTCACCACGAACAGTGTCGCCTTCGTGACCCGGATCGCCGGGTCGATCGGCACCAGGGTCTCGGCGGTGCCGGCGGTCACGTTGAAGACGCCGCCGTCCACCGGATAGCGTTCGTCACCGGAGGCATCGAAGATCCAGAGCTGGTACTGCTCCTTGGTCGGATCGTTGGCGGCGAGCTGGTGAAAGCGCATCACGCCGGCCTGTGCTGAGTCGCTCCAGACGACGTCACCGTGGGCACTGTCGGCCATCGCGTCGGGGCCACGCGTCCAGGCGACCTCGCCCCCACTCGGCAGCAGGGCCGCGCGCAGTGCGAGTGGGCTGGGTCCCACCACCGTCGCGGGGGCGGGCGAGCGGCCCACCATCGCCCAGAGCGCGATCGCGGCGGCGGCGGCCCAGCCGGTCCAGCTCGGCATGCCGGTCGTTCGGCGGGTCGCGATGTCGACCACCGGCACGAGCTCGGCCTCGCCGCGCGAGATCAGCTTCGCCGTGAGGGCACCGGAGAGCGGCACCTCCTCGTCGGCCACGAGCGCGGCCGCAAGTTCGGCTTCGATCCGCTCGTCGTCGGAGGCGTGCGGTCGGTCGGTCACGGAGCACCTCCCTCGTTGGACGGTCCCACACCCATCAATGCCCGGGCCCGAAGCAATCCGCGGCGAACGTGCGACTTCACGGTGCCGAGGGGGGTGTCGGTCTCGAGTGCGACTTCCTCATGCGTCTTCCCGTCGAGGAGGGTCATCTCCAGCATGCGACGCTGCATCGGCGTCAATTCCGCCAGGACCCGTCGCGCAGCATCCTCGTGCTCGAGCACGTCGGCGGCCCCGGCGGCTTCGCTGGCGGCATCGAAGTCGTCGGGCATGGCCACCATGACGGGGGCGCGGCCGCGCCTCCGGGCCCGATCGATCAACCGGCGTCGGGCAATCATCGCGACAAAGCCGCGCGGCGAACACTTGGTGGGATCGTATCGCCCGGCGCTCTTCCACAGGTCGATGAAGATCTCTTGCACCGCATCCTCGGCGTCGGATGGATCGTGGTTCCAGCGCTTCGCCAGCGCCTGCACCAGCCCCCCGAAGGTCTGTACGCAGTCGGCCACCGCCCGCTGGTCGCCACGCGCGATGCGGCCGAACAGGTCGGACGCGTCGACGTTACCCATCATCACGCCGGGAGCGGGGAGCAGTCCAGTCATCACCCCCCGGTTCGCTGAGGGTCGTCCGGTGGATGCAGGCGGCCCGATTCATGGCCGGCCGTCATCGCCAAAGGGATCGCCCGGGGGCCCGGAGGGCAGGAGATGGGGTTGGCAGTTCCCGCCGCTCGCGCCACCGGGTGATGTCGGCGGCGATGCCGGCCCAGTGCGCTCGTGCGGACTCCGACCCCGTGGCCGCGCGCGCCTTTGCATCGGTCCCCAGCGCGGCCAGCTTCAATTCCACGACATCACGGACTTCCTGGGCGGCGTCTCGATCGGCGGCCAGGGCCAGCAGCCGGTCGATGACGGCCCGCTGAGTGACCCGGCGCAGCGCGGCGTCGGTTGGCGTGGTCGACGCACCGCGCCAAGTGGCCGCCACGAGGCGGTCGATCATTTCCTCGAGGGTCAGTTGCCCCGGCTGCCGCACCGAACCGATCACCAGCCGCGCAGCGCGCTCCCGTTGCAGCAGGCCGTCGACCGTGAACTGGGCCAGTGTCCGCGCGGCGCTCAAGGCATCGAAGCCCGGGCGACTCCGGGTCGCGAAGAGTTCCACCGACTCGGGGTAGCCACCTGGCCGCGGCGCCATCAGGGTCTGGATGGAATCGGGGATCGCGAGTTCGGACGGTTCGAGGGTGGTGAGCAACTGGGCGAGTGCCGCACGTTGCCGGTCGGCCGCGACCATCCGCGTCGCCTGCTGTCCATCACCCTTCACGGCGTAGGCGTACTCCATTCCGCCAACGGTCTTCACCAGCGAATTGATCGCGAAACGATGCCAGAAGTAGAGGGGCACGAAGCGTTCCTGCAGCGTAGCGACCGGTTCGCCGTCGCGAATATTGCGCTCCCGAAGTGCGCGATCCCCCAGCGGCGCACCTCCATCTGGTGCTGCAGGAACTCGCCGGCGGTGGCTGCGTCGTCCCACAGATTGGTGCGCGGATCGCTCGCCGACTCGGGGCGCGCATCGTTGTCGGAGAGGAAGCGATAGCCCTTGCGCAGGCCGTCGGCGACGATCGCCCGCAACGAGTCGGCTTCGACCGCCGCAGGCCAGATGCCATACCCCCAACGAATCGCCCAGACGTCATACTCGCCGGGGCCGACGTCGTAGGCAGCCGAGATGTCGGGACGACCGTTCGCCATGCGGATGCGCGGGGCGGGGTAGTCCATCACCGACCCGCGATTGTACGTCGAGGCGATGTAGTTGTGTGCGAGGCCCAGCGTGTGCCCGATCTCATGGGCCGTGACCTGACGCACGCGCGCCAGCACGAAGGCGGTGTCGGCCGCGGCAGCGTCGGCGCCGAAGAAGGCGGCGTAGAGATTGTAGTCGGTGCGCGCGCGGTGCGAGTCCATCCGCGCCATCCCCTTGAGCAGTTCGCCGGTGCGCGGATCGCCGACGGCACCGCCGATGCTCCACCCGCGTTCATTGCGATTCTCCCACTGCACCACGTTGTACCGCGCATCCATCGGGTCGGCACCGGCGGGGAGGTACTCGACGCGGAAGCCGCCGGGCAGTCCGGCCTGCGCAAACGCCTCCTCCCACCACTTGGCACCTTCGAACGTCGCCGTCCGGATCGGCTCCGGAATACCGGGGTCGATGTAATAGACCAGCGGGTTCACGATCGGAGAGGCGGGATTGGCGGGATCCTGGCGCTGCAGGCGATGTCGGGCGATCCAGCGCTGCGTGAGATCGCCCTGGATCGGCTCGAAGTAGTCCTTGAATCCGGTGGCCCCATAGCCAACCCGCGGATCATAGCGCCGCGGGGTGTACCCATCGTCCGGCAGCGCGAGCAGCGTGAGGTGCTGACGCAGCGTGAAGGCCCGGCCATCGGGAACGATCGATTCGACGGTCCGACCAGGATTGCCAGTGGTCGCAAAGGTCAACGAGACGTCGATTTCGCTATTGCCCGGGAAGCCGATCGTGAAGTTGCGATTGACGCCCGAGCGATCCCGCGCGACGGTGTAGCTCCCCTCCTGACTCCGCTGGAGCGTCGAGGCGACGTCCATCCAGTCGCGATGGACAAAGTCGGTGGCGTCGACCAGCACGCGGTCGCCCTCGGCACCGATGATCGGCAACGCGCCAGAGATGCTCGACGGGAACGCCTCATCCACGGTGCGACGATGGAGCGAGTCACCCCGCGAGCGATAGCTCCAGTTCTCGAAGATCACCCGCACCACGGTGCCGGTCGTTTCGAAACGGGTGACAAAGGTCGGGCCGTTGGCCCCGCGATCCAGCCCGATCGGGTTGGACCCGAGCCCGGTGGCCAGCTCGGCGACGAAGAGTGCCCGAAGGCCACCCTTGGGCAGCTCGAGGGCGAGGGTCCCCTTCGATTCGTCGAGGTACATGGTGACGAAGCCGGGGAGACGGCTCCACCCGGCGGTCTTGCTGGCGATCGTTGGCAGCGGGGCAGGGGCAGCGGTCTGCTGGGCCGTCAGCCCGCCGGTCGGGAGGAGCGCGACGAGCAGGGTGGCGGCGGCCGCCGGCATACCCCAATAGCGCCGGAGATTGGCAATGATCACTGGCAGGCCCCGGAACACACAGAAGGTGAGTGCCACCCAGGCCAGCCAGCGGCCACCCTGCAGGAGTGTCGGGGCGTATCCGGCCAGCGACTGGGAGGCAGGGTAGCCGGCCAGCGCCTGGGCCAGCGTGAGCAGGGTAAAGGTGACGATCTTGCTGATCGAGTACCCGGTTCGCATGAAGGGAGATCCGACCATGAACTTGCCGAGCTTCGACTTGTGCTGGTCGAAGGGCGCCACTCCCTGGGCGATCCCGATGCTCCGGAAGGCGTCGGTCAGGGTGGTCCGGGCGATCACCACGAGCGGGATCACCACCGAAATCAGCCCGAGGTCGGCGAACACGGCCCACAGCACCAATTCGTACGTGCGGTCGGCCGCGATGTCGAGGACGGAGCCAAAGAGGGTGGTTTGGCCGCTCTTCCTGGCCACCATCCCGTCCACCGTGTCCAAGCCGAGCCCCACCAGCAGCAGCCCGACTCCGGCCAGCTGGAGGGCCGGCGAGCCGAAATAGAGGATCAGGACGTTGGCGAGGAGGAGGGGGAAGCGGGAGAGCGTGATGTAGTTGGCCAGCAAGCAATGCTCCGGTCGAGGCTGGCAGGAATGGACACCCTGCGGGGCGGTGGAGACAAGGGATGGGGTCGGGATCTGGCGCCCACCCCGCCATTGTGCCATCTTTGGAGGCTGTATAGGCCATTTCTGGCCAGTGGCGGGGCTTCTTACACGACAGGTCGCATGGCTACTTCTACCGACGACACCTCGACGACGACCCCGGATGCCGTGCCGCACCATGCGGACGGCTCCTTCCTGACTCCCCAGCGCATCAAGGTGCTCGGCATCGCCGGTGCGGCGGTTCTGGTCGTGGCGCTCGGGATTTGGTTCGCCATCACGGCGGGCAAGCGCAAGGAAGCCTTCGCCGCGCAGGCGCTCGAGACCGCCCGCATCACGGCCGAGCAGGGGAACCTGCCGGAAGCGGTGGCCCAGTTCGAGAAGGTCGTCACGACGTACGCGGGTACGTCGGCGGCCTACAGTGCCTCGCTCGGCGTCGCCCAGGCCCGGCTGGTCAGCGGTCAGACCGAGCTGGCGATTGCCTCGTTGCTCGACTTCCTCAAGACCAATCCGCCGGCGTTGTACGCCTCCCCGGCCAATGGTCTGCTGGGCAGTGGCTACGAGAACACCGGGAAGTACGCCGAGGCTGCGGCGGCCTATCGCAAGGCGGCCGACGAAGCGACCTCGGATTACCTCAAGGCGTCGGCGCTCCTCGACGCGGGCCGTGCCTTCCGTTTGGCCAGGAACAAGGACGAGGCGATGAAGTGCTACCGCGAGATTCTCGACAAGTACGCCGAGACCGCCGCGAAGACCGAGGCCGAAGTTCGGCTGGCGGAGATGACGATCGGCCAGGGCTGAACCGCAGCGTACAGCGCGGCACGCACCGACGGATACGAAACGCGGCGCCCAATGGGCGCCGCGTTCTGTTGGAGCATGGTGAACGGGGCTACTTCGGAAAGCGCACCCTGCGGATGGTGAAGGTGCCGATCCCGAGCTCGTCCTCGGTGCGGAAGACGACGCGATCGTCGCCGAAGGCGAGGGGCGCGGTGCCCGTGATTCCGACGATCCGCCCGAGAATCCGTCCGTCCTTGGCAAAGGCCGTGGCGGCCCAGCCGTCGGTGCCAGGCATCGGGTAGTCCACCACCCAGAGCGTCCCATTCGGGCTCACCTGCGTCCGGTCGAACAGTGGCAGCGAGTCGGCGTGCTCATTGGCCAGCATGTTCTTGCGCATCTCTGCGGTGTCGGGGCCGGCCCCTCCGCCACCGATGGCGCGCGTGGATCCGACGCTCATCGTCGATGCCCGACCGCTGCTCGCGCCGGTGAACTGCGCAATCATTTCCGAGGCATTGTCGTTCAAGAGCTTCTCGGTCACCGCCTGACGCGCCTGCGCGACCACGAGCACCTGCTGCAGCGTCCCGGTGGTGTCCCGAAACTCCATCCGGAAGTGGTTCGGGTCAGCCACGACAAACCGGCCACCCCACGCAAAGGCCGTCGGGAATGCCTCGAACGTCTTCATCCGAATCGGCATCCCGACCATCATCATCCCGCCAGTTCCCTCCACGACGCGCGGTGCCTCCGCCGGCTTCTCCGCTGCTCCGGTTGTGAAGGCGCGCCGCGACACATCGGCCTCGGGGTTGAACAGGACCCCCTTGATGCCGGATGGCGTCCCCGCGGCCACATCGGCACCCGAGGTGATGTTGAGCCCATAGAGCAACAGCCTTCCGTGTGCGGCACCGATCAGGACGTTGCCGCCGTCCGCCATCGCCTTGGCGAGCGGATACTCGGCACCCAATCCACTGGCCGGATCGACCACCGTGAGTCGGGCGTTGGCGTAGTCCTGGACCAGCAGCGAGTCGCCGCCCCCGGCGACGATGTTCCCGATCGCGCCGAATTCGCCGGGGCCCGCGCCCGGTCGCCCGAACTCCTTGCGGCTCGTGCCGTCGGCCCCGAAGAGGACGATCACCTGTCGCTGTTGATCACGGCCAACCAGCCGGCCGTCGGCGAGGAAAAGCGTCGGGGCGATCGTCGAGATGTCGGCCGCCGCGTCGTCGGCCGATCCCTTGATCTCGGCGATGGCGACGCTGTCGAGGGTCAGCTTCGGCGCGCGGCCGAACGGGTCGCCTTCATGGCGGAGGACGGTGACGCCCGCCGAGTCGGATGTCGTCGGCTCGAGGCTGGTCGTGGCGGTCGCCGACTCCGACGCGCGACCGCAGGCCGTGACCAGCAACAGGGACGGCAGAAGCCAAAGCTTCACGAGGCACTCCGGGCATGGTGGTCGATGGAGGGGTGGGGTGGTGGCGAAGGTTGGGCTGCCACCGACTGGATGCCCAATCTAGCGGAACGGACGCACCTCTCGCCGCCGGTGGAGATCGCGCTATCTTCTTGGCTTCCCCCAGACAGGCTCCGTCCATGCTCGGCTTTCTCCTGCTTGCGGCATTCCAGCAAGGGCAGACCCCGGCCCCGGCCCAAGGGCTGCCCCCCTCGCCAATTGCCAAGATCGAGATCACCCCGGCCGCTCCGTCGATGACCGCGCGTGACACGATGCGACTTCGGGCCCGGGCCCTCGACGCGGCCGGACGCGAGGTGCCCAACGTCACCGTGCGCTTCGTGCTCGCCTCTGGCGCACGCTTCGAAGGGAGGGTCGCCGCCGATGGTCTGGTGAGCTCCGGTGCCACCGGCCGCCTGCCGATCTCGGTGATTGCGTCCGTACCGGGTACGGCGCCGGTTACGGAGCGCATCGAAGTGCCGATGCTCCCTGGTGCACCAGCGCGGGTGGCGATCGACAAGGCGCCGAACCGCCTGGCCATCGGGCAGCGCGTGGGGCTCACCGCCACGGCCTATTCCAGGGACAATGACCCGCGGGTCGGCGATCGGATCCGATGGAGCAGCCTCAACCCCGCCGTCGCGCGCGTCAACGAGGCCGGTGTCGTGACGGCAGTCGGCCCAGGCAAGGCAGTGATCCGCGCGGGAACCGCCCTCGCTCGGGAGGCGGGGAACAATTCGGTGAACACGAACATCGCCACCGCCGATTTCCCGGTCGAGGTGGTGCGGACGCCGATCGCCAGCTTTACGGTGACCCCGGGAACCGTCGACGCGAAGACCGGTGATGTGCTGCACTTCGGCGTCGACGTGCGCAGCACCGGTGGCGCGTCCATCACGGGTCTCACCCCGACCTGGTCAATGTCGCCGGGGCAGGGGGCGATCACCACGGACGGAGCATTCGTCGGGTACGAGGCCGGGACCTACACGATCGTCGCCAACCTGGGCGAACGGAGTGCCGTCGCCACCGTCCGCCTCACGCCGCGCGACGTGCGTCGGCAGGCGGAGGTGGTCGGCAGGCTCCCGCGCACGCTCTTCACGACGGAAGAGGTCTGGCTCCACCCGAACGGGAAGAACCTCTATCTCGGCACCGGGAGTGGAGGCGACCGGATGTATGCGATCGACGTCAGTGCGCCGGGGGCGCCAGTCGTGACCGACTCGCTCGTGTCGAATACCCGTCGCGTCAACGACATCATGACCACGCCGGACGGCAAGTTCATGGTGCACACCCGGGAAGGGGCATCGGACCGCAAGAACGGCATCGTGATCGCCTCGCTCGAGGACCCAGCGCACCCGAAAGTGATTTCGGAGTTTACCGACGGTGTCACCGCCGGCGTGCACTCGGCGTTCATCTTCCAACAGCCGAAGTACGGCACGCACGTCTACATCACGAACGACGGCACCGGCGCGCTGCACGTGATCGACATCAACGACCCGTACCATCCGAAGCAGGTCGCCGAGTATCGCTTTCCGGGGCCGATGGCGGGGAATTCGCTGCACGATCTCGACATCCAGGATGGCCTGGCCTACCTGTCGAACTGGAACAACGGTCTCGTCATCCTCGATGTCGGCAACGGGATGAAGGGCGGCTCGCCGATGAAGCCCGTGCTGGTGAGCCAGTACAAGTATGACCTCAACGCGCTGTATCGCGATGTCGAGGCGAGCGGCGGCCCGGGGTTCATCCGTGGGACGCACACGGCATGGCGCCACAAGAACTACGTCTTCATCGCGGACGAAGTCTTCCCGGCGAGTCAGGTCGAGGGCGCGAAGGACGCGGCCGCCGGCCGAGCCTATGGCCGCTTGCAGGTGATTGACGTGTCCAACATCGAGCAGCCGAAGTCGGTGGCCTGGTACGAGCCGGAGTTTGGCGGCGTGCACAACGTCTGGGTCGCGGGGGACACGCTCTACATGGGCGCCTACAACGCCGGCTTCCGCACCTTCGACATCTCGGGCGAATTGATGGGCGACCTGCGGGCACAGCAGCGCGAAATGGTCCACGTCAACACGGCCGACATGGAGGGGACCGCTGGCGGCCGCAACACGGCCATGACGTGGGGTGTGGTGGTGCGCGACGGGCTCGCATACGTGAACGACGACAACAACGGATTGTGGATCATCCGGATGAAGCCGAAGCAACCACCCACCGTTCTCGTCCCATGACGCGGTGGGGCTGGATGGCGGGGGCTCTACTGGCCCTGGGGTGCGGCGGATCGCCGCCGACCCCTGCAACGGTGCCCGTCCCCGCGGCGACGCCGGCGGTGACACCAGCGCGTGACTACCTCGTGCTGATCGCCGCGGAGGCTACGGACCAGATCACCCTCGCGCGCTTCGGCGCGGGGGCGCCGCGGGTGGAGCGCGTCCAGGTCACCGGGCTTCAATCCCAGCGAGCCGGATGGACCGCACGGGCTCGCCGTGGCGCCAGGAGGCGCGACCTTTTTCGTGACCACCGCGCACGGAACGCCGTTTGGCTCGCTGTGGAAGTACAACACCGCCACTGGGGCGCAGCTCGGCCGGGTCGAGCTCGGTTCCTTCCCCGCATCGATGCAAGTCTCGCCCGATGGGCATTACGTGTATGTCGTCAACTTCAATCTCCACGGCGACATGGTGCCCTCGTCGGTGTCCATCGTCGCGGCTGACCAGATGCTCGAGGTCGCGCGCGTCGAGACCTGCACGATGCCCCATGGCTCGCGCCTCAACGCGGCAGGGACCCGGCAGTACTCCACCTGCATGATGGACGAGGCGCTGGTGGAGATCGATGCCACCACGTTTGCCGTGGCGCGGCACTTTGTGCTGACCAAGGGCGGGGAACACGGGATGGCGGGGACACCCGCCGCCCACGCGATGGGGGCGACGGGTACGCCGGCCGCTGGGAAGTGCTCGCCGACGTGGGCGCAGCCCTCCCCGGACGGCAGGCACGTCTTCGTCGCCTGCAACGGTTCCAACGACATCGCCGATGTGGACGTCGCGACCTGGGCACTGGTGCGGCGGATCCCGGCGGGGACCGGTGTCTACAATCTGGCGATCACCCACGACGGCACCCGGTTGATTGCCACCAACAAAAGGGCGCAATCGGTGTCGATCTTCGACGTGACGAGTGGCCGTGAGCTCGCACGGATTCCGACCAGGCGCCGCTTCCCCCACGGGGCGGTCGTCAGCGACGATGACCGCTACGTCTTCATCTCGGTCGAGGGGTACGGCAGCGAACCGGGGACCCTCGAGATGATCGACCTGCTGCGGATGGAGCGCGTTGCCGCGCTCGACGTCGGCCAGATGGCCGGCGGGATCGACTTCTGGCGCAGTGAGGCGCGACGGTAATCAGCGCGACGCCGCGCGCCGAATCCCAGTGATCACGATCGGTGGGGTGAGGTTCTGGTCGGTGTGTGGGGCCTGTTGAATCATGCGCACGACGTCCATGCCTGACGTCACCCTCCCGAACACCGCGAACCCCTGGCCATCGAGGTTGCGATGGCCCCCCTCGTCGAGGGCCGCCTGCGCGCCGATGGTGATGAAGAAGGCGGAGGTGGCGCTGTTCGGGCCGCTCCGCGCCATCGAGAGCACGCCATCGCCATGCCGCAATCCGGTGATGCCGGTCCGCTCGAGCGGGATCGGCGCGAAGCCGGAGTCCGGGCGACGTACGGCGCGCGCGTCCCTGGATCACCTCGATCTTCACCGAGTCGCGCGGCTGGTTGTCGGGCGTCACGGTCCGGTGGAAGGCACCCTGGCTGAAGAGCCCGGCGTCCACATACCGCAGGAAGTTGGTCACCGTGATCGGTGCGCGTGCGCTGTCGAGCACGGCGCGGATCTCGCCGCGTTCGGTGTTGATCACGATGGCCACCTGACCCGACTGAGCCGGGGCCGCAACCGGCACCAGCAGCAGGAGGGCGGCGACGCTCGCGAAACGGTGGAAGGTCATCGAGCCACTCCGGTCAGGGCGGTGAGGATCAACAATGCATACTGGGGGCCCTTCCAGGCGTCCGCGGTCTCCTGGTACCACTCGGACGCGCCATGCGCGCCACCGCCGCCACCACCACCGTTGATCGCGATCGCCGGAATGCCCAGGGAGATCGGGATGTTCGCATCGGTGGAGGAGGCGATCGTGCGGGGCATCCAGGTGAGGCCGTCGTCGAGCAGGCCAGCCGCCGCTTTCGCGACGCGCACGAGATAGGCGTCGTCGCGTTGGCCACCCGTCGGCCGGATGCCGATGGTGTCGTAGCGCACCGTGATCGGGGCCTTCGACGCCGGCCAGCGCGCCAGCTCCTCCGCGACCCCGCGCGCCACGGCGGCTCGGACGCGCCGATCCATCTCGAGCAGGTTCTCGGCGGACTCGGAGCGGATGTCCACCTCCATCTGCGCGAGCGGCGTGATCGTGTTGACACTCGTCCCACCGCGCACGATTCCCACATTGAAGGTGGTCTTGGCGCCAGCCGGCGGCTGCAGGTCGGCGATATGGGCGATCGCGCGTCCCAGGGCATGTGCCGGATTCGTCATGCCGAATGCCTCGAAGGAATGCCCCCCGGGACCGGCGAAGGAGATGGTGTAGCGATGGCTGCCGACCGCGCGTGAGACGATCTCGGCGCCGCCCCCGCCGTCGACCGACACGAAGTAGTTGATGGTACCAGGGAATTCGGTGCCGAAGAGGTGACGGGTACCGCGCAGGTTGCCCGGCCCCTCCTCGCCAACGTTGGCGACCAGGTACACCCGCCCCGCGGGCGTGAGTCCGGTTTCCTTCAGCACCTTCGCCAGCGTGAGCAGCACCGCGAGGCCGCGGCAGTCGTCGCCGATTCCTGGCCCGGCGATCCGGTCGCCCGTGCGGGTCGTCTTCACGTCGGTCCCTTCCGGAAAGACGGTATCGAGGTGCGCAGCGAACATCACGGTGGGCCCGCCCCCGGCGCCGAGCTGGCTGATGACGTTGCCGACCGCATCGATGCGCGTGTCGGCGTAGCCGAGGGCGATCATTCGGCGCTTGAACTCGCCGGCGCGCACGGCCTCCTTGAACGGCGGCGCGGGGATCTCGCAGATCGATATCTGCTGCTGGAGCGTCCACGCCTGCAGTTGCTGTATCGAAGCCATCGCCGTCACGACGGTCGGGTGCTGGTTCGCGAGGCGGATCTCCTGGGCGCCGAGTGCGGCGGGCAGGAGGAAGGCAATGACGGCGGCGCGGCAGGGAAGGGGCATGCGGGTCTCGCGAGGTTGGGTAGAGGTCACTGCGTGGCGCCGATGCCGTGCGGCTTTCCCTGCGCGCTCCAGCGCACGCCAAGGGAGACGACGCGCCCCTCGAGCTGGCCCCACGGCGCGGTGGTCCAGCGGCCATCCGAGGCGCGCGAGGGGAGGACGATCCGCGCCACGTCGGTCTGACGCGCGTCGGTGAGGTTCTCGGCGCTCAGGAAGACGCGAATGCCGCCGAACTGCTGCGCGACGAGGAGACCGACGACCGTGTACGGCTTCGTGCGACTGATGAACGGGTCCTCCTCGGTCTGCTGTGTCCCGGAGTAGAAGCCTTCGAGTGCGATCCACGTTCCGCTCTCGGCGTTCTCCCACGTGAGGTCGATGCCGCCGGTGTGCCGCGGAAAGTACGGCGTCTCGCGAACGGAAGTCGTCCCGAACACCGACTCGTGCCCATCGGTGTAGGTATAGAGCGCCGTGGCGAAAAAGTTCTGCACATTGTACGTGGCAAACGCTTCGGCTCCGCGTGCTGTCACGGGCGCGTCGGCGTTGCGCAACACGAGCGCGCCCTGCGTGCCCTCCGATTCCACCGCGTCCGTGATCCGCGTGTCGAAGGCGCTCAAGCTCAACTCGAATGGACCGGCCGTGCCGGTCAGGTCCGCGGACGCGTAGCGGGCGCGTTCCGGGCGAATCCCCGCGAAGCCAAGGATGCGCCGGACGCCGACGGCCTGGGTCGCCTCGACATACGGCGACGGGGCGCTGCGCCCACTCGAGTAGTTGGCGCGGGCCGTGAGCCCCTGCCGGATGGTGTAGAGCGCGGAGAGTCGGGGAGAGACCAGCGTCCCGTAGCGCGAATGATCATCCGCGCGGGCGCTCCCGGTGACCGCCAGTCGAGGGGCCACGTGCCAGACGTCCTGCGCAAAGGCCGACCAGGTGGTCCAGGCGTAGTCCAGCCCGGGTGCCTCGCGAACGCTATTCTCGTCGCGCTGGCCAGCGGCACCGATCAGGAGGTCGTGTCCGTGCACCATCCGGCTCAACGACGCCTCGATGAACCTGGCATCGCGCTGCGTCCGTTCGTTGGCGAGGCCGAAGCGCTTCTGCTGGGTCTCGCGACTTGCCGTTGCCCTGAGCTGCAGCAGGGTGCCGCCGAGGAGCGTGTGCCCGATGGCGCCGACATCGCCGCGTGTCGTGCCGTACGCCTCGGTGTAGGTCGTGCCGTCGGGGGCCAGCCGGCCCGGCATGAAGCCGGCGTCGCGATCCTCGTGCATCCCGCCGACGGTGACGAGGAGGGAGGAACCGTGCCTGCTGTCGTAGAACAGCCGCGGCCGGGCCTCGACGCGCGTGAAGCCGGGCATCTCCGCCCATCCGTCGGCGTCGCGGTCGCGACGCGACTGGGTATGCGCCCCCCCCATCGCCGTGATGCCCCAACTCGGCGACAAGGCCTGCGAGTACCAACCGAAGGCGTTGGTGCCGCGCTGCGAGGACTGCTGCACCAGCAGGTCGCGCTCCGGCCGATCGGCGTTCGGCCGCTTCGAGATCAGGTTGATCGTGCCGCCGAGTGCGGAGAGGCCGTAGAGCGCGGTGGCTGGTCCCTTGATCACTTCCACCTGTCGCAGATCCACCGGCGGCAGCTGCAGGATGTCGAGGCCTGACCCCGAGCCGACGAGCGGCAACCCGTCCGACAACATCAGCGTGTAGCGCGGCCTGAGTCCCTGGAGTCGGACACCGGCGGCACCTGTGGAGGCGGCGGTGCGCTGGATCCGGACCCCACCCATCTCGCTCAGGAAGCCGGTCGCGTCGGACGGGCGCATCTCGGTCTTCTCGGCGACATCCTCGCCGGCGAGGACCTCGACGCGTGTGGGCGCCTCCTCGATCCGACTCGCGCCGCGCGTGCTGGTCACCACGATGCTGGCGAGGTTGGTGATCGACTCTTCGAGATCGACCACCACGCTGGTGTCGTGCCCGGGCTGGAGCGTCAGCCACAGCGAGTCCGGGGTGTAGCCGATACGGGCCACGTGCAGCGCGACGCGGCCGGCTGCGAGTCGCAGCCGTGCTACGCCGACGGCGTTGGTCATCGCGCGCGCCGCTCCGGCGGCCACCCGTGCTTCGGCGAGCGGGCCGCCGCCGGTGCGGACACGGACGATGAGCTGGAGCGAGTCGCCCCGCGGTGCCTGAGCGTGCACTGGTGCGGCAAGGCCGACGAGGAGTGCCAAGGCGAGGCAGAGCGGGGAGCGAAGGCGTATGATGGGCATTCCGGAATGTAGCGTCGCCAGCACGTTGGGCAGAGCAGAGGCGCCTGTCGCTTGCCCCGGCACCGCCGCCGCGGGCACCTTTCGTCCACATGCCCCCACACTTCATGCGTGAGCTCCGCCCGTGACCGCGGCGCCGCTCTCCCTGCCGACCCTCGACGCCTCGCGTGATGCGCGTCGGGTCATCGTTGCCTCGTCCCTCGGGACCGTCTTCGAGTGGTACGACTTCTATCTCTACGGCTCGCTCGCCGCGATCATCAGCCGGCAGTTCTTCTCCGGGGTGAACCCGACCGCGGGGTTCATCTTCGCCCTCCTCGCCTTCGCCGCCGGCTTCGCGGTCCGCCCCTTCGGCGCCCTCGTCTTCGGCCGGCTCGGCGACCTGGTCGGACGGAAGCACACCTTCCTCGTGACAATCGTCATCATGGGCGTCTCGACCTTCGTGGTCGGCGTCCTGCCCGGATACCGGACGATCGGCATCGCCGCCCCGGTGATCCTGATCCTGCTCCGGCTGCTGCAGGGGCTGGCACTCGGCGGGGAGTATGGTGGGGCCGCGACCTACGTGGCGGAGCACGCGCCGCACGGACAGCGGGGCGCCTACACCTCGTGGATCCAGACGACGGCCACGCTCGGGCTCTTCCTGTCGCTGCTTGTCATCCTTGGCTGCCGCGTCGCCCTCGGCACCGAGGCATTCGAGGCCTGGGGATGGCGCATCCCGTTCCTCGTCTCGCTGCTGCTGCTCGGCGTCTCGGTGTGGATTCGTCTCGCGCTCGACGAATCGCCAGTCTTCAAGGCGATGAAGGCGGAGGGAACCCGGTCGAAGGCGCCACTTCGGGAATCGTTCGCCGAGTGGGGCAACCTGAAGATCGTGATCCTGGCGCTGTTCGGATTGACGGCGGGGCAGGCGGTGGTCTGGTACACCGGACAGTTCTACACACTGTTCTTCCTGACCCAGACCCTCAAGGTCGAGGCCCAGACGGCCAACATCCTGGTGGCCGTGTCGCTCTTGCTCGGCACACCGTTCTTCGTCGTCTTCGGCAGGCTCTCGGACCGAATCGGTCGGAAGCCGATCATCCTCCTTGGTTGCGCGCTCGCGGCACTGACGTACTTCCCGCTCTTCCGCGCCCTCACGCACTACGCGAACCCCGCCCTCGAGGCCGCGCAGCTGCGCGCACCGGTCACCGTTGCGGCCGATCCGGCGGACTGTTCGGTGCAGTTCAATCCGGTGGGGACGAGCAAGTTCACGTCACGCTGCGACGTCGCGAAGGCCGCGCTCGTCGCGCGCGGGGTGCCCTACCTGAACCTCGTGCTGCCGGCCGGTGGGGAGGCGGTCGTGCACGTCGGCGCGACGGTGATCGCGTCGTTTGACGCCGCAGCCGCCGATGCCACGGAACGGCGACCCGTTTTTCAGGAAGTGCTCGGCAAGGCGCTCGACGAAGCCGGCTATCCGGTCAAGGCCGATCTCACCGCGATCAACCGGCCGATGGTCGTGCTGGTCCTCTGGATCCTCGTCCTTTATGTGACATTGGTATATGGCCCGATCGCCGCGATGCTGGTCGAGATGTTCCCCTCGAAGATCCGCTACACCTCGATGTCGCTCCCCTACCATATCGGCAACGGCTGGTTCGGCGGCTTTCTCCCGACGACGGCGTTCGCGATCGTCGCCGCCACCGGCGACATCTACTCCGGACTCCGCTACCCGGTGGCCATCGCCACGATGACGCTCATCGTCGGTGCCCTGTTCCTCAAGGAGACCAAGGACGTCGACATCGTGGCGACGGACGGCCCCGCGGCCGGCTAGAAGTCCGTCGAGATCCGCAGCATGATGTCGCGCCCGGGATTCAGCGCGAACTGCTTGTAGCGGCTCAGGAAGTCCTTGTAGGCGACGTTGCCGGCGTTGTGGACGGCGAGGTCGATCTCGAGGAGCCGACCACCAACCATCTGCTGCACGCCACCCTCGATCTCGACCAGATGGTAGCTGTCGGTGGCGAGGTCGAGCGCGGCCAGCCGGTCCTGCTTGGCCACGGACACCAGGTCGACGCCGAGGTGGGCGTGGTGCGCGGCCGCGTTGTGCCATTCGAGCCCGATGACGCTGCGCGTGGGCGGGATCAGGGGCAGGGGGGCATCGGTCTCCCGGTTGGTCGCATGGACACCGTCGATCCGAGCCCGCGCGGTGAACGCCTCAGCCAGGTCCACCTCGGCCTCCGCCTCGGCGCCGGTCAGCAACGCATCCGCCTGCCGGTACTGATAGACATCGAGGCCGCCATTCGTGGTGCCGGTCGGCGCGATGTAGATGAAGTCCTGCACGAGGTGACGGAAGGCGGTGATCTCACCCCGCACATGAGCCGCCTGCCAGCGGAGCGACCCGTCGAGGGTGGTGCCGACTTCGGCCCGAAGATCGGCGTCGCCGATCTCGTATCGCGCCTCCGACACCTTCGGCCCGTTCGTGAACAACTCGAAGAGGTTCGGGGAGCGCCACGCCCGGCCACCGTTGACGCGCAGGGCGACACCGTCGGTCAGCGCGTAGCTCACGCCGACGTTGCCGGTCAGGGCCGAGAACGACTTGCTCGCCCCGGTGAAGGCGAGGGTGGCGTTCGGGTCCCCCTCGACCCGGGAGGCATCGCCGCGCGCCCCGACGAGCAGGTTCCAGCGACCTTGATGGACCTCCGCGACCGCGAACCCTGCGACTCCGTTTGTGGTGGCGTTCGGTACGAGCGGGATCGGCCCGCGCGTCGCGTTCGACTGATGCACTCCGGTCGCCCCGACGGTCAGGGCGATGGGCCCGCCGACGTCGTGGTGCGCCGAGGCCGTCGCCGAGATGGTGTTGAGGCGGAGGTCGAAGGCGGTGGCCTCGGTCCCGGGCGTGCCGCTGGCATCGTCGGAGACCTCGATCAGGCCGTGTTGCTGGAACTGCGCCTGACCATTGAGGCGCCACGCACCGGCGACGCGCACGGCGTCGACCTGTACCCGCTCGTCATGGGACTTCCGCTCCGGTCCGGCATCCTTGACCCCGGGGACCTCCACCGGACCGTTGGCCTCGAGCAGCTTGAACTCGCCGCCGTTGTGCGCAACCCGGAAGGTCACCGAGCCGTGGTCGTTCCGGATGGCATAGGCCCCCTCGCCGTTGACCGCGACGTAGCCGGTGTTCTCGAGTTCGCCGTTGGGGGTGTGGAGGGCGGCGGCCCGGCGGAGCAGGCCGGTGAGCCGGTACCCGGAGCGTCCCTTCGACCCCGACAGCCCGAGCATCGTCCCGGTCTCGGCGTTGTTGCTCGCCCCGGAGAGTTCGGCATGCCAGCGGGTGGCGGCACCGGCCTCGGGTAGGGCGGCGGGGATGGCGTTGACGACACCCGCCAGCGCCTCGGATCCATAGAGGAGCGACATCGGGCCGCGAATCACCTCGACCCGCTCGGCGAGTCGGGCGTCGAGGGACGGGCCGTCCTCGTCACTCCAGGAATAGTCCGACAGCCGGTGGCCGTTCTCGGCCACCAGGATACGATCTCCCGAGAGGCCCCGGATCATCGGTTTGGCGATCTGCCCACCCGTGGTCAGCGACCGACCACCCGGGAGGAGCTCGATGGCCCGAGCAATCGACACGCTCTGACTCCGGCGAAGGGCGTCTCCCTCGAGGACCGTGGCGGCGAGGGGGGAGGTCAGCGAGGTCCCCGGGGTCGGGGCCGCCGAGACGACGATCGGGGGGAGGGCGACGGCCGAGGGGGTGAGCTGGACCGAGAGGTCGGTGGCGCCAGCGATGGTGACGTCCTCGAGGCGGGGGGCGAACCCGCCCTGGGCAAAGCTCACCCGGTACCGTCCGTCCGGGAGGTCGGCCAGCCGATAGCGACCTTGGGCGTCCGAGGTGGTGGACCGCTGCAGTGCCCGGATGGTCACCGTGACCCCGGCGACCGGATGGCGGTCCCGATTGGTGACCTGACCGGTGAGCGACCCGGGGGTATGGTCAGGGGTCGCGGAGAGGAGGGTCGGCGTCAGGAGGACGAGGCCGAGTCCCAGGGTGGCACCCAGGCGGCGGAGTTCAATCATGGAGTTCTCACGAGGGGGGCGAGGAATTCCGGGACCGAACCGAAGGAGGTTCGGCGGGGCAGACCGAATACTACGCAGCTGACTGGGCGATGGTTGCCGTCGACGGCGAGCGACGCTGCGACCATCGCATCGGCAGATTACAGCGACAGCTTTCGACGGGGAATGTTTGTTGGCTAGCGCTGTAAGGCACTGGCATACAATTAGTTAGATCGCTTTCAGGTGGGTGGATATTCTGGGATATGAATATGACGTATAAGATGTATTATGTTAAGTAGCCATGAGGATAAGTGGGGATAACTGCCAGATCTCCACGACAGTGCGGTACTCCCCTGCTTCAGGCGGTGCCGCTCCTCCGTTGGGAGCTGCCCGGAAACGGTGAGGGGTGAGGAGTGAGGGGGTCGCCCCCTTACCCATCACCCCTCACTTTTTGAGACATCAGGTACTCGGACGTCGCCCCCCTCAGGGCGTCAGCTCCTCCGACGTCCCCGTGGAATCGGCGTCCCCGGCCTCGAGTTCCGCCACGATCTCCATCGCCTGCAGTTCCATCGCGGCCGGGACCCAGACTTCCGGATACGGCCCGGACCCCATGGGGGTCGGGCCAGCCTTGATGGTCGCCGGGATGCCGGCGGCCTCAAGTTCCAGTCGAATCAGGTCGGCCTCGATCTGGTTGGTGGCTACATAGATGCAGATCATCGAAACCCTCCGGTAGTGGTGGTCACACGTCCAGCCAGACCCCTCGGGCCACCAGGCGGCCCTCACCGCAGAGCCAGATCTGGGTGGCCCGGCCCCCCTCGAGGCTGGCATTGACCGCCAGCAATCGACCACTCTCGGTCCGGAACCGGAGCGGCAGCTGGTCCATGCCCAGGGCGGCAATCGCCAACGCCGCGGTCACCGTGCCGGTCCCGCAGGCCATCGTTTCCGCCTCAACTCCTCGCTCGTAGGTCCGCACAGCCCACTGCGGTTCATCCACTTTCGAGGTTGCAGTTCCAGTAGAACGTGAGGTCCGCGACACGAAGTTGGCGTTGGCCCCACCCACGCCGGCCAGCTCGTGGAACCGGAGCTCCCGGCCCCGGGTCGGAAGGTCGACCGCGGCCACGTCTTCCGTCATGACGACCAGATGCGGCACCCCGACACGACCCAGACGGACCCACCCCTCCCCTGCCACTGTCGGAATCCCGGTCTCGACCGGGATGTCGGTGTCGGGGAGATTGAGCTCTGCCATGTGCCCTTCCCCGACGCACCGGGTCCGGAAGCTCCCCGCCCCGGTGACCAGGGTCATCCCGGCCGGGTCGGCCATCTCGAGGTGGGCGGCCAGACGGGTCGAGCAGAGGGCGGCGTTCCCGCACATCGGGGCCGCCGAGCCGTCGGAGTTGTAGAAGGTCATCTCCACGGCGTCCGGCCCGACCGGTGTCAGGATCACGAAGCCATCGGCTCCGATCCCGTTGCGCCGGTCGCAGATGGCCCGGATCCGCTCGACCGGCCAATCGGCCGGGGTCGTCGAGCGGCCGTCGACCATGACGAAGTCATTCCCCGAACCGGTCAGCTTGAAGAAGACCACGCTCATTTGAGCCTCCCGAGGATCGCCTGGAGTTTGAGCCACCAGACCATCCAGACCGCCTCCCGGACAATCCTCTGGTCCATCTTGCTCTGCCCCTCGACCCGGTCGACGAAGATGATCGGAATCTCCTTGAGCCGGAAACCCTTGCAGTAGGTCCGGTAGGACATCTCGATCTGGAAGGCGTAGCCGTTGCAACGCACTTCCTCGAACGGGATCGCCGCCAGGACCTCCCGCCGGAAGCACTTGAACCCACCGGTGGCGTCGGTCAGCGGCAGCCGGGTGATCCAGTGGACGTACTTGTTGGCAAACCACGACAGCAGCAACCGGCTCATCGGCCAATTGATGACGTTGACCCCGGTCGCGTACCGGGAGCCGAGGACGAGGTCGGCATCCTGAATCGCGGTCAGGAAGGCCGGGAGCGCCTTGGGGTCGTGGGAGAAGTCGGCGTCCATCTCGAAGATGAAGTCATAGCCCTTCGGCAGCGCCCAGGTGAAGCCGGCCAGGTAGGCCCGCCCCAGCCCCTGCTTGGCGGTTCGGTGCAGCACATGCACCCGCGGGTCGGCCGCCGCCATCGCGTCGGCCAGCTGCCCGGTCCCGTCGGGGGAGCCGTCATCGACGACCAGCACCTCGAGACGCGGGTCCTGCGCCAGGATCGCCGGGACGATCTGGGGAAGGTTCTCGCGTTCGTTGTAGGTCGGCACCACCACCAGCGCACGTTCAGGCATTCATGGTCCGCGGCCGGAATCGTCCGGCCGCCAGCAGCAGGAGCGCTCCGGCGAGCGACCCCAGGGTGATCAACTTGCCGGTCCCGTACCCCGGCGTCTCGTAGCGCAGCGTCACTTCCTTGGCCCCCGGCGGCACCGCTACCGAGAGCATCGCGTGATTGGCCCGGAGGGTCGGAGTCGGCGTCCCGTCGACCACCGCCGTCCACCCCGGATACCAGTTCTCCGCCACCAGCAGATAGGTGGTCTTCGGGTCACTGCCGCTCAGTACGACTTTCATCGCGCCAGGTTCCCAACTCGCCAGCGACGCCGTCACCGGCGAGGGCTCGGGGATCGCCTGCCCCGTCTGCACCCCCGGCACCGTCGTCGTGTCGTCATAGAGCACCACTCGGCTCACCGGGAAACGCGGATCCACCACCGTCGGGATGATCTGGGCGTCGGGCACCTTCACGGCCCCCGGGACGATCCGCACCCACTGCGCCGTGCTGTCCCGCTCGAACAGGTGGCCGGCCAGGGCGGCCCGGCCCATCGTGCTTGAAAACGAGACCGGGCCGAGGGTCTGACGGTATCCCGGAAACGCCTTCGCCACATCCTGGTTGGCGACGATGTACTTGACGGCGTACAGATCGAGCAACGTCGGGGCGAACTGGTTCGGCCAGTCGTTCTTGCCACCAAAGAGCTCGTCGAAGAAGCGGCTCTCGTTGCCGTGGTACCCGAAGAGCGTCGGGATGGTGTCGGCCATCAGCCACGATCCCTTGTACAAGTTCGCTGCGTCTCCCCTCCCCAATGGGTCGTAACTCCGGTACGGGTGGGTCGACTTCCGCATCTCGGTCATCAGCTGGTCGTCGGCGTACGTGACCGAGGCCGGCGGCAGCCACTCCGGGAAGCGGCGCAGCAGGCTCCAGTTGTCGCCCCAGAGCGCGATGATCATCGCCCCCGCAGCCAGTGCCCCGGTCAGCGCACGGCGCTGGACCGCGACCAATAGCCCGCCTCCAAGGAGGACGACCAGCAACATCCGAAGCGAACCGGCCCGGAGCTCGCCGGCGTTGGCGCTGACTTGCTGGGTGATGCGTCCCGTCATCTGCGGGTCGAGACCCGAGCCGATGCTGCTCGCCACGCCCTCGGCGACCCCTTGCAGGGCGCCCGCCACGCCGAGCACCGCGATGAACGCGAAGACGCCCAGGACGATGTTGAGATGCTTCGGGCTGACCTCCCCCTTGAGCAGACGCTCGGCGCCGAGGCCCGCCCAGACGCAGATCGGCAACGCGACCAGGAAGAAGGCCATGCCGGCCGCGCGGACCTTCTGCATCATCGGCATGACTTCGAACCAGAGTCGGTAGAACGGCGTATGCCCGCCGAACGCCACCAGCAGGAAGAGCGCGGCGATCATGCCGAAGCCGAGAAGCAGGCCGCGCCTCTTTGCGGCACCGAGCCCGAGAATGGCGAGAATGATCACGATTGCGCCGACATACTCGGTGTGGCTCTTGAAGAAGTTGCTGCCCCAGTAGTTCTCCATCATCCCGTTGAACTGCGGCAGGATGGTGGTCATCAATTCTTCCACTGGCATCGCGTAGGACGTCGCGTATGCCCAACCCGACGACGCACTCCCGGGCGCACGCGGCGAGAAGGGGATGTACTTGAGGAACGGCAGTCCCTGGATCATCCCGATGCCGACGCCGAGCGCCACGCCCATCGCGGCAAGCCCCATGTCCGCGATCGGCGCCTTGGGGCGCTCCCGCTCCTTGTCCCAGAAGGTGAGCCACAACGTGAACAGCCCCGACGCCACCAGGAGGTAATAGGTCATCTGGTAGTGGGGCGACAGCATGCAGAGGCCGATGATCAGCGCGTACCAGCCGAAGGCGCTCACCTTGCCGTGGCGGATGCCGCGGAGCAGGGCCAGGAAGGCGAACGGCGCCAGCGCCGAGACGAAGAGCTTGCCGTCGTGCCCGTTGCGCATCATCGAGACGAGGATGCCCGAGAGCTCGTAGCCGAGGCCGCCGACGACGGCGGCCGTCCAGGAGAGCTTGAGCGCGCGCAGCAGGGAGTACATGGCCACGCCGGCGATGATCAGGTGCAGGAAGAAGCCGAGCGACATGCCGAGGTCGGTCGGCACCAGCCAGCGGAGCCAGGCGGTCGGGTAGAAGATGTCGCCGTGCATCGCCGCGATGAACGGCATCCCGCCGAAGATGTACGGGTTCCACTGCGGGATGCTGCCGTGCGCCTTGAAGTAGTTGGCGCCGAACTCGCGGAAGGCGTATCCCGCGATGACCTGGTCGTCACCGCCGAGATACTGGCCCGTGAACAACGGCCAGCAGAGCGTGAGTGCCGCAAGGACGAAGACGACGCCGGCCCACAGCAGGGGCGGACGCGGCTCAAAGGCAGGGCGCGAATCAGGCGTCGTCACGCGACGGTCTCCGCATGAGAAGGAACGGCACCGCAGCGCCGATTTCGTTGATGGTGAGCGTGATGCGGGAGGCGGCTGCGAGGGCGACCGCCGGTCCGATGCCAAGTGATCCCTTCAGCAACAGCACCAGCACCCCTTCCCGCACGCCGAGGCCGCCGGGCACGACGAGGGCGAGGTAGCCGACGATGTAGGACGCCGCGAAGGCACCGGTTGCGGTGGTCCAGTTCAGGTCGAGGGACGGGATCGTCCCGAGCAACAGCAACTGGAACGCCAGGCCGTAGCCGCCCCATGCGAGGAAGTTGACGAAGAGCGCGCCGGCCAATGCACCGGGCTCGACCGGCTTCACCGAGTCGGGCTTGCCGATCAGGTGGCCCAGGCGCCGCGTGAGTGACGGCAGCGTGAGGGCGAACGCGCAGAGCAGCGCGAAGGCGGCGCCGGCAAAGGCCAGCAGGCTGCCGTATGGGGTGTACGGGGCGAGCACGCGGTCGAGGACCACCGTGCCCGTGAACATCAGCGCCACCACCGCACCAGTCGCCAGCGACACGAGCTGCATGATGACGGCCGACCCGATCGCCGCGACGCCGGAGACGCCCTGCTTCTCGGACATCGCCGCCATCCCGGCGATCGACCAGACCTTGCCGGGGATGTACTTGCCGAGCGAGGAAAGGCACCAGATGCGCGCGGCGTCGACGGCGCGGATGTACTGCCGCCAGCCGTGCAGCACCGCGCGCCACCCCCAGATGAGCAGGCCGTACATCACCCAGGTGACCAGCAGCGATGCGATGATGAACTCCCATCGGAAGTGCCACTCGATCGGTTCCGAGGTGACCAACGACCAGTCGTCGGCAAGCCGGAGCCCGATGAAGACGATGATCGCCACCCCGGTGACCGTCTGGATCACCCGCCAGAATTGCTTACTCATCGAGCGCCTCGCCGTACCAGGTGAGAAAACGCTCCGCCACGAACTCGGGAGCCAATCGGATTCGCCAGGCCTCGCCCGTCACCCGGGCCGTCGTCTTCGCATCGGGATCGTGCAGCACGGCCATCAGCGCCGTCGCCAATGCGGCAGGCTCCGGTGCCACCCGGCGCCCCGCCCCCTCCACCGGCACCACGTCGAGCAATCCGCCGCCATCGGTGCAGGCGATCACCGGGACGCCCTGCATCAGGGCCTCTGCGGCCGCGAGCCCAAACCCTTCGCCCTGCGCCGGCATCAGGCAGGCATCCGCCGTCGCCAGAAGGGCCGGGACATCGGTCGGGGCCACCGCACCGAGGAATCGGACGGAGGCCGAAAGGCCCAGTCCGCCGACCTGCGACTGCAGCCCCGCGCGTGTCGCGCCATCTCCGGCGATCACCAGGGGCAAGGTGCAGCCCTGCTGCCGCGCAAGCGCGTATGCATCAACGGCGAGGTGGACCCGCTTCTGCTCGGTGAGCCGACCCAGCACGACGATTCCCCCACCACCGACGCTCCACGGCCGCTTCATCGCGGTCACCGGCATCGGGACGACGCTGTCGTCGTCAACCCTGGCGCCGTGCAGGCGAAGCGCGTCAGCGAGCGAGCGTGAGACCGTGGTAACCCGCCTCGCCCGACGGAATGGCCGTTTCGCCAACCACCTGGCCGGCGCACCCTTCTCGAGCATCCGCACATCGGTGCCGTGACAGGTGATCACCAGCGGTGTGTCGGATGGGGCGGCGAGCCCCGACGGAAACCACCAGTGGGCGTGCACCACCCCGCGTGCCGCCCCCTCCAGCTCTTCGCGCGTGCCAGCCCGGAGGGAGCGGATCATCCCCGCGAGTGCCCGAAGCCCCTGCGGGGACTTGATGGCGGTCGCGAGCTTGCCTGATTGGGCGAACTGTTCGCGTTCCGGCGTTCCATACCTGACGCGATGCACCGGCACACCATCGAGCGTTCCGCGTCCTCCCTTCCCCGCATCGCTCGGCGTCACCACCCGGACATCCACGCCGCGGTCGCGGAGCGCCACGGCCAGCGGATGGAGGAAGGCCCCTGCCACATCACCCCGCTCCCGCGGGTAGTTGTGGGTGAGGAACACCACGCGGAGCGGCTCAGCCACGCCGGTCGGACTCGAGGCGACGCACCAGTTCGCGCTGCTCCTCGCGAAGGTTGGCCACCAGCTCGCCGAGGAAGCCGAATCCGAAGAGCACCACACCCATGATGAGCAGTGTCTGCACCAGCGACACCAACAGCGCCACGTCGGCGTGGATGGTGAAGCGCAGCACGATCGCCACGACGCCGGCCACGAAGCCGAGGAGGAAGATCAACGCGCCCGCGAGGCCGAAGAAGAGCATCGGCTTGCGGCCAAAGCGGAGCTGGAACCAGACCGAGAGCAAGTCGAGCACGCCGATCGGAATGCGCGTCCAGGTGAACTTCGACGTCCCCGCCGTGCGTGGATAGAGCGGCACCGGGGTCGACGTCAGCCGGAAGCCGTCCGCCGCGGCGATCACCACCATGAAGCGATGCCAGTCGGGCCGCATCGGGACGTGTGCCATCACCTCGCGGCGGTATGCCTTCACCGAATTCAGGTCGGTGACGCGCACGCCGAAGAGCCAGCGGCAGAGGGTGTTGTACACCGTCGAGACAAACGCCTTCTCGTACTTCCCCTGCTTGGTGCCGGTCACGATGTCGGCGTTGCCGGCCAGGATCGGGGCGACCAGCTGCGGGATGTCTTCCGGCTTGTACTGCAGGTCGGCCGGGTAGAAGACGAAGATGTCGCCTTCGGCCGCATCCCCGCGCTCCGCAGCGCGTCGGCGATGCCACGCTGCCGGCGATGGGTCACCACCCGAAGGAAGGAGTACTGCGCCTGTAGCTGCGCCAGCACCTGCGGCGTCGCGTCACGAGACCCGTCGTCCACGACGACGACCTCGGCGGGTGCCCCGATTCTCGGCAACGCCTCGGCGCACTGCCGCAGGAACTCGGGGAGATTCTCGGCCTCGTCCTTGGCCGGCACCAGCACGGAGACAATCGCGCGCTCGCTCATACGCGCTTCCGCATGCGGGCCGGGAGGATGCCGAGCTGGTCGCGATACTTGGCCACGGTCCGCCGGGCGATCTGGATGCCCTGCTCCTCGAAGAGGTGGACGATCTGCTGGTCGGTGAGCGGCTTCGCCGGCTTCTCCTCGGCGACCATCTTCTCCAGCTTGGCGCGGATCGAGCGGGCCGAGGCGTCCTCGCCCGAGGCGGTCGAGAGCGCCGACGAGAAGAAGAACTTGAGTGGCAGCACCCCGCGCGGCGTCTGGACGTACTTCTCGTTGGTGACGCGCGACACGGTCGACTCGTGCATCGAGATCACCTCGGCGACCTCGCGCAGTGTCAGCGGCTTGAGGTACTCGACGCCCTTCTCGAAGAACTCGCGCTGTCGGTCGACGATGAAGTTCATCACCTTGAGCATCGTCTGCCGGCGCTGCTCGATGGCTTGCACCATCCAGGTCGCGCTGTTCATCCGCGAGGCGATGAAGTCCTTGTTTTCCTGCGTCATCCCGCCCTTCTGCCGGGCGATGTCCTGGTACGCGCGGGAGAGCCGGAGTCGCGGCACACCGGTGTCGTTGAGGAATACCTGGTAGCGGCCCTCGATCCGGTCGACAATCAAGTCGGGCGTGACATAGGCCTCGGCGCGGTCGGCATACTTGAGCCCCGGCTTCGGATCGAGCCGGCCCAGTTCGTCGGCGGCGGTCTGCGCCTCACGCGGTTCGACGCCGAAGCGGCGGGCCAGGTCGTTCCATCGGTGCGCGATCAGGTCCGGAAACGCCTGTTCCACGATCCGGTACGAGAGCGAGGTCGAGTCACCGACGTCCTTCAACTGGAGCAGCAGGCACTCCTGCAGCGAGCGAGCCGCGATGCCGGCCGGGTCCAGCGCCTGCACCACCTTCAGGGCCGCGTCGAATTCCTCGGGCATGAAGATCGTCACGCCTGCCGGGAGGCCGGCCGCGTGGCCGTTGGTCAGCACCGGCGCTTCGTCGAGCTCCTCCTCCACGAGATCGAAGGGGTCGTGGTCCTCCGGATCGAAGGCCGGGCGCAGCGCGGGGTTGTTGGAGAGGAGCCAGTGGTTGGCCGAGGCGAGGATCACCTCGGCGTCGCAGCCGAGATAGCCATCGTCGTTGATGTTGCCGATGATCTCCTCGCAGAGCAGCCGCTGCCGGGCCGGGAGGTCGAGCATCTGCAACTGGTCACGGAGGTGATCGGCGAGGTCGCGGCTCTCGACCGAGACGGGCTCCACGTACTCCAGCTGTTCGTACTGCTCCTTCTGGCCGCCGACGTCGAAGCCATTCAGGAGGATCTCCTCCCAGTCGACTTCGTCGTCCTTCTTGACCTCTTCCTGCTGCTCCTCGGTGGTCTTCTCGGGGACTTCCTCTTCCTCCGGTTCCTCGAGCTCGAGGAAGGGGTTGTTGAGGAGCTCGGCCTGCAGATGCTGCTGCAGGTCGAGCATCGGCATGTACAGCATGTCCATCGCCTGGTACAGGCGTGGGTTGATCCGCAGCTCCTGGCGGAGCCCCGTCTGCTGCTGCATGCCAGTCTTCATGCGGGCTGCTCCGTCCGCGCCCGAAGGCGTGCGGTCAGGGTCGGTCCGAGATAGACATCCGCGACGTGATCGTTCCACACCAGTTCGGCGACAAGGCCAGCCGCCTGGACCGTACCGGAATGCATGATGTAGGCGCGATCGACGATTTCCAGCGTCTGCTCCACGTTGTGATCCGTGATCAACACGCCGATGCCCCGGTCCCGAAGCGACGCGACGATCTGCTGAATGTCGTGCACCGCGATCGGGTCGACGCCGGCGAAGGGCTCGTCCAGCAGCATGAACTTGGGATTCGTGGCGAGCGCCCGGGTAATCTCCAGCCGACGCCGTTCGCCACCCGAGAGGGTGTAGGCCGGGGATTTCCGCAGCGATGTGAGATCGAGCTCGGCCAGCATCTCGTCGAGCTTGGCCAGTCGCTCGGCCTTGGCGAGCGGGAGCGTCTCGAGGATCGCGAGCACGTTCTCCTCGACCGTCATCCGGCGGAAGATCGAGGGCTCCTGCGCCAGGTACCCGATGCCCATCCGTGCCCTGCGGTACATCGGCTGATCGGTGAGCTCGGTGTCGTCGAGGAAGATCCGACCGGCATCCGGGCGAATCAATCCCGTGACGAGGTAGAAGGTCGTCGTCTTCCCGGCACCGTTGGGGCCAAGGAGCGCGACGATTTCTCCCTGGGCAAGCTCGATCGAGACGCCGTCGACGACGGCGCGCTTGCGATAGCTCTTCCGCAGCCCTTCAGCCTTGAGGACGCTCATGGGGTCGGCCTCTTGGCTGGCAGCACGGCCTTCTTGCCGAGCGACGCCGTCTCGAGCTGGACGCCGTCGACGTGTCCGTTCATGCGGACCTCGTCGAAACCACTGCCGGGATACGGCTTCATCGTCACCCGAATGGTGTCGGCACGAGAGTAGTTGATCGTCGGGGTGGTCTTGCCATTCTTCTCGACCTGTTGCGTCATCAGGGACCGGGCCGTGCCGATCGCCTCGACGTGCAGCAGGCGGGTCAGCATGGTGCCGGCAGAGTCTGCCTGGGCAAACTCCGCCGCGATCCGGTTGCCCCACAGGGTGTCACGTTCGCGTGTGGGCGTCGCGGTGCTGTCGGCAGTGCTGTCCGGAGCAGGCAGCGCAATCGTCGTGTCGACCGGGTTCTGGATCGATCCGCGCCCACGCACGAAGATCGACTGCAGGACCTCGCCCGGCGTCTTGACGACAAGCGAGTCGCCGCGGATGTCGTACCCGGCTCGGGTCGCGTGCGCCTGCGTGGCCTTTCCCCAGGCGTCGGTCTGCTCGAGCTTGCCGTCCTTGAAGCGAAGCGCCACCGAGTCGCCGGAGACTCGGGTGGAATCCTGGTGCACGTCGCCGTCACCGTAGGCACGCAAGTCGTCGAGCACCTCGTTGGTCAGGCCAAGCCGGATGTCCTTCCCGGTCACCTTGAAGGAGTCGGAACCAGTGCGTCGCCAGCTCGCGGGAGCCCCGGTGAGGATGGTCCGCCCCGCAGTGCCGCTGGTGTAGAGGAGGGAATCACCCTGCCCTGCCAAGTCGCTGCGATTGATGGTGACATTGCCCCGACCGCTCAGCCGGGACGATCCGAACCCCCGGAGCAGGTCGGCCACGATCGTGTACGGTCCCTTGTCGGCGGTGGTGTCGGTGACGGCGCGCTTCGGCTTGACCTTGAGCGTCGGTCGCTGCATCGCCACCGACTCGGCGCTGTCGCGGACCCCCTTCACGGCGCGGAGATAGTCCAGGTAGGGGCCGTCGAGCGTCGACGAGTCACGGCTCGTGATGACGTGGACCGCCCCGCGGGCCTCGAGGCGCTCTCCCTGCTTGTAATAGGTGAGCGTGTCGGCCCGCACGGCCACATCGGCGTCGCGATAGTAGGCGCGGGTGATGAAGCGGACCACGTCACCGTTGATCGATTCCACCGAGTCGGCGCCGATGCGCACGTTCTGGCCTTGGCAGCGGAAGCGGACGTCCCCGCCGAAGTAGTAGTTCTCGTTCCCCTCGAACGGGACGATCTGCGCCGCTTCGCGCCCGACGGCACGCTCAAGCTCGAGAATGCAGCGCTTGGGCGCCGGGGCCCGACGCTTGGGCTGTTGCGCCGAAACGGGCTGGACGGCAACGACCACCAGGGCCGCCAGCATGAGGAGGAGACGTGCCATCACTTCCCGCCTCCCTTCACGACCGGCTTTGGCGCAGAGGCCTTCGCGGTCGGCTTGTCGTCTTCCTGGCCCGGCAGCACGAATCCCTTCCCCTTCACACGGCCACCCATCCGCTGCGAGCGGATCTGCTTGAAATCGGGGTCCGCAGTGAAGGACGCGCCGGAGCCGGCGCCATCGGGTGACGTGAAGGTGTAGGTGGTGTCCGAGTAGATGAGGTTCTGCACCTTGTCATAGACCAGGTGCGGACTCTTGAGGACCTTGCCGTTCGCGGCGGTGGCGACGACGTTGCCGCGCGCGTCGAGGGTCTGGTCCTTCTTGTTGTACGAGCCGCTGTCGGCGGTCACCACCGAGGTCTCCTTGCCGGTGGCCTTGTCGTAGAAGGTGACCTTCAACTTCTTGAGGTCGTTCATCTGGCGGGCGTTGTACACCCACGCCGACTCGGCCTCGACCTTGGAGATCTTCACCCCTTCCGTCGTGACGTTGAACGCCATCCCCTTCATGACCTGGTCGGCCGAGTCTCCCGCCGCCGCGACCGGTGGCTCGATGCCGCGGTCGCCACATGCGGCCAACAGCAATGTGCCCATCAGCATGAGCCGCCGCATCAGACCACCCCCGCCCGCAGCAGGTCATGGAGATGGACCACGCCGACCACTCGCTCGTCGGCATCGAGAACCGGTGCCGCAACGATCCCGTGCCGTTCCATCAGCCCGACCACGGAGGCGGCCAGGTCGTCGGCGTGCGCCGTGCGCGGTCCGCGGGTCATCACCTCTGCGGCGGGCAGGCTCAGGAAGTCGGCGGTCCGCTCGGCCACGCGGGTGAGGTCGCCCGCCGAAATGACGCCGGCCAGCGTCGAGCCATCCACGATCAGCGCCAGCCCGCGGCCCTTCGCGAGCGCCACCACGACCTCTCGCATCGATGCGGAGGCTGGCAATTGCCATTCGGCAGGGACCATCACATCCGCGACGCGTACGAGCAGGCGGCGTCCGAGGCGGCCCCCTGGATGCAGCGCCGCAAAGTCCTCGCGCCGAAATCCCTTTCGCTCCAGCAACGCGACGGCCAGCGCATCGCCCAATGCCAACGCCACGGTCGTGCTGGTGGTTGGCGCCAGGTCATGCGGGCACGCCTCTTCGGCCACCGCCCCATCGAGCGCAATGGTGGCTGCCCGACCAAGCGTCGAGTCCACGGCGCCAACGATCGCGATCAGCGGCACGGCACGACGCGCGAGCTCGGCGAGCAGCCCGACCAGCTCGTCCGTCTCGCCGCTCTTGCTCAGGATGATCGCCACGCTGTCGGCATCGACGAGGCCGAGGTCGCCGTGGAGCGACTCGATCGGATGGAGGTAGGTCGCTGCAGTGCCAGTTGAGGTGAGCGTCGCCGCGATCTTCTGCGCGATCACTCCCGACTTGCCAATGCCGCTCACGATCACGCGGCCACCAGTGGCCAACAACTCGACCGCGCGATCAAAGCGCTCGTCGAGGCGCGCGGCCGCGGCCATCACCGACTCGGCCTCGAGCAGCATGGTGCGTCGACCGGCGGCGAGTGCGCTGGTCACGCGTGCCACTCAGGCCGGCCGAGGTAGCGCGCGACGGATGCCTCGAAGGTGCCGCGGCTCTTGAGGAGCCGTTCGACGACTTCGCGGACGGCACCATGGCCGCCGCGCGACTCGGTCACGTGATGGGCGGCGCGCTTCGCTTCGTCACGGCCATTGGCGACGGCGATCGCGAGGCCGACCTTCTCGAAGACGGGCACGTCGGGAAGGTCGTCTCCGACAAACGCCATCTGCTCCCACGTGAGGCCCTTCCGCTCAAGCAGTGCCTCGATGTGGGCCACCTTCGTGGTCGAAATCACCTGCAGCACGTCGGGGACGCGCAGCTCCTGGCCACGGTGCGTGGTGGCCTCGGACTGCCGGCCGCTGATCCAGGCGACCTCGATGTCGTTCCCCTTGAGGAGCGAATGGGCGAGTCCATCATGAATGTCGAAGCGCTTGAACTCGACGCGCTGCCCCCCGACGTCGCCGATGAAGACGGCGTTGTCGGTCAAGACGCCGTCGACGTCGAAGCCAAGCAGCTTGATCTTGCGGGCGCGGCCCATGTCAAACATCGCCGGCCTCGCGGGCGGCGTGCCAGATCGCCATGGTGCGCCCGAGCAGCGCGTCGAGGCGGTCGAGCGGCCACTGCGTCGCGGCGTCGGAGAGGGCACGCGCGGGCTCGGGATGGGTCTCGAGGAAGAAGCCGTCGGCACCGGCTGCCGCCGCAGCGCCGAGCAGTGCGGGGATGAACTCACGCAGGCCGCCGCTCGCGCCACCGGCGGCCTGCCCGGGCTGCTGCACCGAGTGGGTGCCATCGAAGATTGTCGGGACGCCGGTCGCCTCGCGCATCCGCACGAACGAGCGCTGGTCGACCACCAGGTCGCCGTAGCCGAAGAAGGTGCCGCGCTCGGTGACCGCCACCTCGCTGCGCCGGCGCTCTTCACCTTGGCGACGGCACCCGCCATCGCCTCCGGCTGCATCCACTGACCCTTCTTGATGTTCACCGGCTTCCCCGTCGCCCCAGCGGCGACGAGCAGGTCGGTCTGCCGCACCAGGAAGGCGGGGATCTGCAACACGTCGACCACCGACGCGGCGGCCGCCGCCTGATGCGACTCATGAATGTCGGTGAGCAGCGGCAGGCCGGTCGCGGCGCGCACGCGCTCAAGCGCCCGCAGTCCGGCCTCGACGCCGGGACCGCGCGGCGAGTCGCCGCGGGCGCGATTCGCCTTGTCGAACGAGGCCTTGAAGCAGACGCGGAGCTGGTGCTTCTCGCCCATCCGGGCCAGCGTCTCGCCGACGCGGAGCATCGTGTCGTCGTCCTCGACGACGCACGGCCCAGCGATCAAGAAGGGGCCTGGCCCGAATTGCCAGAGTGCCATCAGCCGTGGCTCCGGGTGTGCTTGGCGAGTGCCGCGCCGACGAACGCCGCGAAGAGCGGGTGCGGCCGCGTCGGGCGGCTCTTCAGCTCCGGATGGAACTGGCAGCCGACGAACCACGGATGGTTCGGCAATTCGATCATCTCGACCAGCCCGCCGTCGGGCGATTGCCCCGAGAGTCGCAGGCCGTGCTCCGCGAGCACGTCGCGGTAGGCGTTGTTGACCTCCCACCGATGCCGATGCCGCTCCGAGATCTCGAGCGTTCCGTACGCCTCGGCGGCGTGGCTCCCGGCGCGAAGCCGGGCGGCATACGCACCGAGGCGCATCGTCCCGCCCAGGTCCTTCACGTCACGCTGCGACGCCATCAGGGCGATGACGGGATCGGGGCAATCGGGCGCGAACTCCGTGGATGTCGTGCCCGTCATACCGCAGACGTTGCGGGCGAATTCGATGATCGCGACCTGCAGGCCGAGGCAGATGCCGAAGAACGGCAATTCATGCTGCCGCGCCCAGCTGATCGCCTGGATCATTCCCTCGACGCCACGCTCGCCGAAGCCGCCCGGCACCAGCAGTCCGTCGTAGTCCTTGAGGATCTCGCCGGCCGCCTCGGGTGAGGTGAAGCGGTCGCTGCCGAGCCACTCGATCGAGACGCCGGTGTTGTGGGGGATGCCGCCGTGCAACAAGGCCTCGCCGACCGACTTGTAGGCGTCGTGGAGGTCGGTGTACTTGCCGACCACGGCAATGCGCACCCGATGCTGCGGCTCGAGGATCCGGCCGACCATCGCCCCCCAGGTGCTGAGGTCCGGCTCCGGCGTCTCGAGGCGGAGGCGCGAGCAGACCTCGCGATCGAAGCCCTGCTCCGAGAAGCGCAGCGGCAGCTCATAGATGCTCTTCACGTCGGGCGACTCGATCACCGCGGAGAAGTCGACGTTGCAGAAGAGCGCGATCTTCCGCTTGATGTCGGCACCGAGCGGCCGCTCGCTACGGCAGATCAGCATGTCGGGCTGGATACCGACCTGCATGAGGTCGCGCACCGAGTGCTGCGTCGGCTTGGTCTTGAGCTCGCCGGCTGCGGCAATCCACGGCACCAGCGTGAGGTGCACGAACAGCGCATTCTCGCGGCCGACATCCTGGCGGAACTGCCGGATCGCCTCGAGGAACGGCAGCGACTCGATGTCGCCGACCGTGCCACCGACCTCGATCAGCACCACGTCGTGGCCCGGCGCGGTGCGGCGCAGTGCGCTCTTGATCTCGTCGGTGATGTGCGGAATCACCTGCACCGTCCCGCCATTGTACTCGCCACGGCGTTCCTTGCCGATCACGGTCTGGTAGATCCGGCCGGTGGTGATGTTGTTCTGCTGCGAGAGGGAGCGGTCGATGAAGCGTTCATAGTGGCCGAGGTCGAGGTCGGTCTCGGCACCATCATCGGTGACGTAGACCTCGCCGTGCTGGAACGGCGACATCGTCCCCGGGTCGACGTTGATGTACGGGTCGAACTTCATCATCGTGACCGAGAGCCCGCGCTCCACGAGCAGCCGTCCCAATGAGGCCGCGGCAATGCCCTTCCCCAATGACGAGACCACGCCACCAGTGACGAAGATGTACTTGGTGGTGCGGACGGGAGTGGTCATCGGGAATCCTCGGTCAGTTCGCGCCACCGCACGGCGGCGGCAGCCAGGTCGTCTGGGGTATCAATCCCGGCAGGCGCCGGGTTGTCGAGCAGGGCAACGCCGATCGTGAGACCGGCGTCGAGGGCGCGGAGCTGTTCCAGCCGCTCGGCGCGTTCCAGCATGCAGGTCGGGAGGGCGGTCACGCGGAGCAACGCCTCCCGACGGTAGGCGTAGACACCGAGGTGCTGCCACCACCGGGTGCCGGCGAGGTCGGCGGCGTCTCGGACATGCGGGATCGCGGCACGCGAGAAGTAGAGTCCCCGGCCATTGGCGTCGCAGACGACCTTCACCAGCGCCGGCTCGTGGCGGAGGTCGGGGTTGAGCGGCGCGGCCGCCGTGCCGATGTCGTCACCTTCCTGGGCCTTCCGGATTGCGCCTGCGACCGCCTCGGCGGGCATGAACGGCTCGTCGCCCTGCAGGTTGACCACGATGTCGTAGGCCGAGTAGACCGGGTGACGTGCGACCTCGGCCACGCGATCGGTGCCGCTCTCATGATCGGCCGAAGTCATGACGACCTCGACCCCCCACGGATCCACAGCTTCGGCGATCTCTTCGGAGTCGGTGGCGAGCACGAGGCGGTCGACGCCGCGGACCGTGCGGGCGCGCTCGATGACGCGGGCCACAAGTGGGGCCCCACCAAGGAGCTGCAACGGTTTTCTCGGGAGACGCGTCGAGCCGACGCGAGCGGGCACGACAAGCAGGACAGGCACGCTCTAAACTATGCGGGAGTGGCCCCGGAGTCAAAATGCGTGCCGGAGCCGCCAGAATGTGGGTAACTGCTTGATCAACAAACGATTAGCTGTCAAGCCCCGCGAGGCGGAGGAAGTTGACCAGCAACCGCTTCCCGTCCGGCGTCGCGACCGACTCCGGGTGGAACTGGACGCCCCAGACCGGGGCGGTCCGGTGCTGCACCGCCATGATCTCGCTCCCGGCAGGCCGATCCGTGGTCCAGGCCGTCACCTCGAGGACGGCGGGGACCGTCGGCGGGTCGATCACCAGCGAGTGGTACCGCATCACCGACATCGGGGCGGCGACGTCCTGAAAGAGGCGCGACCCGTCGTGGGCGATCTCGCTGGTCTTCCCGTGCATCAGGCGATCGGCCCGGACCACCGTGCCCCCGAAAGCCTCGCCGATCGCCTGGTGCCCGAGGCAAACGCCGAGCAGCGGGATGCCGGCCGCGGCCGCGGCGCGAACCAGCGGGACCGAGATCCCGGCCTCCGAGGGCGTGCAGGGTCCCGGTGAGACCAGAATGGCCGCGGGACGGAGTGCGATGGCCTCGTCGACCGTCACCTGGTCATTCCGGACCACCGACGGCTCGGCGCCGAGTTCGCCCAGGTACTGGACCAGGTTCCAGGTGAAGGAGTCGTAGTTGTCGAGGACGAGGATCATGGAAGGAAGATAGAGACCGCCGCTGATTCCGCGAACAGGCACTCGGGGTGATACTTGAAGGCCAGTCCGCATCACGGAGCCGACATGCGCCAACCCGCATCGACGACAATCGACGAGTACCTCGCGAAGCTTCCGGCGGCCCAGCGGACCGTGCTCCAGAAGCTCCGGAAGGCGCTTCACACCGAGGCCCCGGGCGCCGTCGAGTCGATCTCGTACGGCCTGCCGACCCTGAAGTATCAGGGGAAGGTGCTGATCTACTTCGGCGCGGCGACGCACCATTGCGCCGTGTACGGCGTACCGGCGCTCCCGGCCGCTGCGACCAAGGCCTACGACACCAGCGGCAAGGGGACGATTCGCTTCTCCCCCGACCAGCCGCTGACCCCTGCGCTGATTCAGCGCATCGTCGCCACCCGCCTCGCCCAGATCGAGGCAAAGCGGCGCTGACCTCCTCCGGGGCGGGGGCGCGTGGGTTTTCCCCGCCTCGGGTGTCATGTAGGTGACCCCTTCCCGGACCACAATGCTCCAGCCACCGACCGAAGCCGAGATCACCGCCATCTACCGCGAGACGGTGGTGGCGTTGTACGGCTTTGTGTCCCGGCGCTGCGGCGGGGAGCGGTCACTCGCCGAGGACATCACCCAGGAGGCCTGGCTCCGTGCCGTGCGCGAGTGGCGCCGAACCGGACTCCCCGCTGTCCCGTTGGCGTGGCTGACGACCGTCGCCCGCAACCTCCTCCTCAATCAGCTCCGCAAGCGCACCGTGCTCCCGATCGACGCGGTGCCCCCGGGGGAGATCCTCGACGCGCTCGAGCGTGATGTCGTCGGGGATTCGACCCTGATTGCGGTCGCGGTGACCGATGCACTGACTCGACTTCCCCCGGACGAGGCCCAACTGCTCGAGGCCTTCCACTTCGAGCGACTCCGCGTGGCGCGACTCGCCGAGGTGATGGGGATTACCGAACGCGCGGTCGAAGGACGACTGCGACGCGCGCGCGAGCGGTTGCGGCGCGAACTCGAACCGATTCTGCCAACCATCGAAGGAGGGCTGCCATGAGCACCCCGGACGACCTGCACGCCCCGACGCCCGCGTTCGTCGCCGGCCTCGAGGAGGCCGTGCTCCGTGCCTACCGAGAAGCCGACGCGATTCCCATGATTCCACGAGCTCCCTCGGCCCGCTGGCGCGACTGGGGACGCATCGCGGCCGTTCTGGTGCTCGGCGCCGCTCTCGGCGTTGGCGGCCAGTTCGCGTCCGCCCAGGTCCGGGATGCCCGGACACGGAGCGAGATCGAGCGGTCGATCCTGGCCGAGCGCGAGCTCCAGGGCTTTCGGCTCGACTTGGCGAAGGAGGAGGTCAAGCGGATCGATGCGGCCGTGCGCGTCGGGGGGATGCCGGCGCGCGCGCTGATGGAGGCCGCGCGCGAGCAGCGCGTGAGCGAGACCGAACTGCAGCGACTCGACCTCGATCTGGCCGAAGTGCGGTTGACCAATGCGCTGCCGCGGAACGAGCTCTCCGCGCCGCTGGTTGGCGGCCGCGATTTCGTCCTTGATCGGCTCAGGTTGCGGGCCCCGCTCGCGTTGCGGGAGGAGGACGGTGCCACGCGGCTGGCGGTGGAGGCCGACCGTCGCGTGAAGCTGGGACTCGACCCCCCGAGCGCTGCCATCGATGCCCGCATGCGGGCCGTGGATGCGCATCGGGAGATGCAGTTGGTCGCCATGCAGCTTCGCCTGCGCGCCCAGTTCCTCAAGGAGCGCCTCTCCCCCGCCGAGGTGACCCGACTCCAGCAGCAGGAAGCGATGCAGATCGAAGTGGGGCGGACAAGGGAACTGTTCGAGTTCGACAAGGAACGGCTTGCGCAGGCGGAGACGCAGCGGAAGGCGGGCACGATCACCGAAGTCGAGTTCCGGCGGGTCCAGCTCGAATACCTCGAGCGCGAACGCATGCTCTACCGCATGCAGGTGGAGCTCAAGTACATGGGCAAGAAGGACGACCTGTGAACGGACATCTCCTCGCGTTGGCGCTCCTCGCAGCCCCGCTCAGCTCCCAGGCCCCACGCGCCATCACCAGCACGCCGGCGATGTTTCCCACGCCGTTTTCTTCGGTAATGCACTTCGCCGAACTGGCCGACGGGCGCGTGCTGATCTACGATGCCGTCGAGCGGAGGTTCAGCGCCGCCGACTTCAGGAGCGGTCGCCTCACTGACGTGGCACGTCAGGGTGCCGGCCCCCTCGAATATCGCGTCGTCTCGGCACTCCACCGCGCCGCCGGCGACTCGGTCCTCCTCTGGGACCCCGCCAACAGCCGCATCTCCGTGATCGCGCCCAACGGCGCCATGTTGGGCAGCTGGGGTGACAGTCGCATGGGGGAGCTCTCACGCATCCTGCCTGCGGCCGTCGCTGGCGGCCGGTGGTTCGTCCCAATGCGACCGGCGTTCTCGCCCGATACCACGACGCTGGTTCGGGTCACGCTTGCCACCCAGCGGACAGACACCCTGCTCCGCTTCGCGACACCGACCCTTCGTCCCGATCGCACCGCTCCACCGGGCGTGGTGCGCGTCATCGCCCCGGGATTTCAGCCGGTCACCGGGTGGGGGGTCTTTCCGGACGGCCGGGTCCTGGTGGTGCATGGCGGCGACTATCGGCCGGAGATCTTCAACATCGATGGCATTAGCACGAAGGCCGCGGCGATTCCCTTCACGCCGACACCGGTGACGGCCGCCGACAAGGCCCGTCACCTGCAAGAGACCGTTGCTGAGCTCAAGCGTCGTCTCACTGGCGAGCTGGCGAGCGGTCCGGGCGGGAAGATGCCGAAGCTCGAGGCCGGTGCCCCCGACCGATGGCCCGCCACCCTGCCGCTAGTGCGTTCGGCCACGATCCATGTCGACTCCCGCGACCGCGCCTGGGTGCTGGTCACCGATCCGACGCGCGCCGCGGGCGACCGGTTCGATCTGCTCAACGCCCAGGGAAAGCACATCGACGCGGTGCGCCTCCCCCCGCAGGTCAAGCTCGTCGGCATGGGACGAGGCGTCTTCTACGCCACCCGCGAGGACGGGGACGGGCTGTTGCACCTCCTGCGGTATCCGCTCCCCTAGCGACGGATCCGCACGACGACCCGATTCGGCGCTTCCACCACCTCCATCCCCGCGAAGCGTCCCTGCAGTCCGGGGGCGCTGATCGTCACCACGCTTCCCTCCCGGGTGATCATCGGCTGCGACGGCAACACGAACTCGGCACGGCGAATCCCGTTGAAGAGCGGATGGGCACCCGCCGCCTCGGTCAGCGCCTCGAAGTCGACGCCCTCGCCATCGACCATGCTGATCGAGAGTGAATCATTGCCGAGCTTCAGCATCCGATGGTGCAGCGTGCCCCCGGCGACCTGGGCGATGTTCAGCGGGTCGAATCCCTGCGGCCAGAGCGGCGCCCCGATCGCCGGCTCGATCACCAGTCGCCACCCGGCGAGGCGGTCGAAGGCCAAGCGGGCGGAGATCCGCTCCGCCGCGAGGCGGCGAACATCAGCCGTCGCCGTTCTTGCCATTCGGGCCGTCACCCCGGCGGGCAAATCACAACGGCCTGGGGCGTCGGCGACGGCCTGCGCGAGCATCGGATCGAGTCGAAGCGAGTCGTTGCGCTCCAGCTCCTCGCGCCATCCTGGTCGCGCCGCGTCCAGCAGAAAGGCCAGCGCAGGCCCCGTGGCATAGACGCGCCGACGGACTGCAGTCGTCGGGAAGTCCCCCATCGGGATCTCGACACTCCGTTTGGCCACGGCGCGCAATTGCACATAGGTCGCGAGCCCCTCATTCATCTCGCTGTTGCGCTCATAGGCCACATGCGCGGCATCCATTGCCGTGAAGCGCTCTGCACGGCGCATCATCGCCATGCGGGTCAGGCAGCGCTTCGCCGAGGCGGCCGCGGCCAGCGCGCGACGCAGGTACTCGCTCTCCTCCCGACGCAATCGGAGGAGATCCGGGCGCTCGACCGGATAAGTGAAGAGATCGCCCTCGTTTCCCGCCCAGCTCGAGTGCACCGTCCGCTGGAAGACATGAAAGGCCTCGTGCAGCGCCACGGCCGCTTGGTCGGTGACGGGGAGCGCGCCACGTACTCCGTCGGCCAGGAGTGTGGCCGTGCCAATCCCCCCAATGGTTGCGCTGCTGTTGGCCGTTACCGCTGGGTGACGCCCGGGCATCGAGGCGACACCATCAACGGTCGTGAATTCCGGTGGGGGCGACGGATGCCGGAAGAGATAGGTGTGGTCGCCGGTGAACACCGCGAGCGGGATCCCCTCCGGTCGGTACCCGGGCCACAAGGCGGTCAGCGACGCGAGTCGCAGGAACTCGGCGTTGATCGAGACGGCGCGGGGCCGCTGGTTCAACGGCGACTGTCTGCCCTGCGCGCCGACCGTCGTCGGCCACAGGACGCAGAGCAAGAAGATTGTGCGGCGCATCGGGTCGACTCCAAGGGGGAGGGCGATCGTTGCGGGGGAGGATGCCCAATCCCGCTGATCCGTCGCCGTGACCACGACCCCTGCCCGCGAGGTATCTTCGAGCAGACACGTTCTCCTCTCCGGAGCCCCCCGTGGCCAAGCTGGTCTACGTTCCACCCCCCGATCCGATCCCGCATGCCGTGCCGCTCATGGTCGCGGGTGCAGCGCTGGCGTTTCAGTTGGGTCGGATCGGGATCCATGTCCTGCGTGGCCCGGGTGCGGTCGCGGAGGGACACTCACACCTCCTCCCACTGCTGCTGCCGGTGCTCGTCGGCGCCGCCGCTGTCGGTGGCATGCGGCTGTGGGGGCGGAAGCTCCCGCTGCGAATCCGCGAGCCACGCATCACGCCGGTGCGATTCGGCGTTCGAGTAATTCTCGTCGGAGCCGTGTGTGGGGTGATCGGGCTGCAAGTCGGCCTCGACAACATTCGCACGCTCCGCCCGATGGTGCTCATCGACAATGGACGCATCGTCGAATCCGCGGCGATCCCTACTGGCAACGACTCCACCATTCCTCAGCGATTGCTGCTCGGCCCGACCCGCCGCGACACGCTCACGCTGGCGGGTCACGTGGTGACCGTGGAGAAGGACAGTGCGTCGTTGACGTTTGCCGAGCAGGAGGGGGCGCGTCGCCTGACCGTGCCCATCCCCGCCCTTGGCCTGCCGCAGCAGATCGAGATCGTGCCGATGCGTGCCACCGCGCTGGAGCCCGTCGCGTTTGCCGTGCTGGTCACCGGGTCGCCGACGAGCAATCAGGCGATGTTCGCGGTGGCCGATTCCAGTTGGCGGCTCGTCTACCTGGAGCGAATGTATCGTCGTTGGCCGGCTGGTCCCCGTGTGCTGACCTTGCAGCGCGACACGGTCACCTCGCTGGACGTCGTGATCGTGGCGCGGGATGAATTGACGAAACGGATGTACCGACTGTCCGCGCAATAGCCGTTGCCGCAGCTGGCGTCCGTCTTTGGTGCCTGGGGCATCGGCGGAATGCCGAGCGGCGTGCTCCCATTACCGATGTGGTGTCCCGCCCCGCGCCTGACTTTATTCCGTCTCCAGACCAACTGAAGGAGCCCCTCGGTGCAGGCGAATCTCGAGACGACGGCAACGACGGACGGCCCCTCGATCGTCTACCGGATCGATGGCGCCGACTATCTCATGGAAGTCGGCGGCTCCTGGAACGACTTCGCCGAATCCAACGAGGGTCCCGAATTGGTTGCGGACGCCGTCCTCGGCCGTTCGCTGTGGGATTACGTCGGTGACCTTCCCACCCGACAGCTTTATCGCACCATGCTGCGTCATGTCCGCAGCGACGGCATCCCGGTGCGCTTCCGGTTCCGCTGCGACGGCCCGACCAGGCGCCGACTGCTCGAGATGGAGATCGCGCCGGTCGAAGGCGGGCACGTTCGCTTCTCGGTCGTCCCGGTGGCCGAAGCCGCTCGCCCCGCCGTCCCGTTGCTCGACGTGGCCCAGAAGGTCGCCCGGGGCGGGCAACTGATCATGTGCGGCTGGTGCCAGGACGTGCAGCTTCCCGGAAATCGATGGGTTCCGGCTGAGCAGGCCGTCGCGGCACTCGGAGTCTTTGAGGGGGCGGATGTGCCAACAGTCAGCCACGGCATCTGTCCGGACTGCCATGATGAATTGACCGGTGCGCTGCTTGACCCGAGCCTTTCGGAGTCGGGGAGCGTGACCCTGGGAGATTGGACCGTCGCCTAGCGCGCGGCGCTACTCCAGTTGTGGCGAGCGGATCGACGGAATCGCTGTCATGGCCTCACCCGATTCGAGCCGTTTGATGTGCGACTCGAGTTCCTGCTTGACCAGCGCCCCGAGCAAGCCGCGCTTCTCATGAGCAAACGGCCGCTGGTACGCCGCGATGGCGGCTGCGCGGTCACCCATCCTCAGGTACGCGTTGCCGAGCTCGATCGCCGCCGGCAGGTGCCACGGCATGACATCAAGGATCTCCGTCGCCTTCGCGGCGATCAACGCGTAGTCGGTGCCCTTCTCGTCGTAGACATACTCGAGCAGGCGCCGGAAGAGGTTGCTCGCCCGCGTCATCGGCAGCGTCTGCGTCCCCTGCCAGATCTCGACGATTCCCAGTCGCTTCACCATGGTCAGTCCGGCGAAGACTTTCGTCGGGTTCCAATCGGCGTTCGGATCCGGGCGCCGATCGCTCGCGGTGTAGATGAAGAAACCGGTATAGATCCCCGCCCGATTGCTGTCGGCCAGTGACTCGACCTTGCGCGCTGTGGTCAGCTTGAGCGCCTTGGCCTGCTCCTCTCCGAACCAGTAGGACGAGTAGGTCGGCAGCCCGGTCGGCACGATCGCCGAGTCGGAGAAGTGCTTGATCTCGTACGCGCGTTGTCCGAGGTCGAGTCCCTCGTTGCCGAAGGCCAGCGCGGCGTTCTGCGTTCCGCCAGCAAGCTCGTTGTGGTACTCCCAGAGCCGGGGGATCCGCGCGGTCATCACCATGGTCGCGGCGTAGAGCCCACCGACGCCCAGCACGGACATCCGAGTCCGGTGCTGCCACGCGAGCTGCACCCCTGCACCTGCGATGATGGCGAGCACTACGATCACGGGGAGCGCGTGCCGGACACCGGCGTAGGTGCCGAGGGAGCCACTGAGTGCGAACAGGTGGGTCGCGGCGAGCGCGAGGACACCGGCGGCGCTCCAGCGCTGCAGTGGCGTGGTGATGGTTCGACGCAGCGCACCCGCCCCCACCACAGCAAGGCCCAGCAGCGTCAGCGGCACCTTCGAGAGAATGAAGCTCGGCCAGGTGTACCACGGTGGCGCACCGTACACCATGGTGCCCCAGAGCAGGTGCTCGTTCGCGCCTCTCCCTTCGACCCCGGCACGGACCGTGTCGGCGAGCCCCCAGAGGTAGGAACGTGGCAGGATGTGCCAACGGTCGAGAACCGTCAGCAGGTCGCGCCAGCGGACCACGTGGAGGTCACCCAGCTTGGCGACCATGGTGCGGTTGAAATCGTCGGTGCCATTGGGACCGGCGTGGAAGTGGAAGCCGTAGAATGCCCACAACGTGGCGACGGCAACCAGCAGCACGACGACGAGCTGTCCGGCGTGCAGGGCAAGGGTATTCAGGTAGCGGCGTTGACGGTGCCACTGCCAGACCGCGGCAACGGCGGTGAACGCGCCGATCCCGGCAAGTCCTGGCAGCGCGGAATGCTTCGCGGCGAGGGCAACGCCCATGGCGAGCCCGAGGGCCATGGCCCAGCGCCACTGCCAGGTCATGATCAGGCGCGCGGCGGTGAGCGCCGCGATGGCGAGTGCCAGAGCGACCGGCAAATCGGTCATCACGACTGGACCGTGGGCCCCGACCGTCGGTTCCAGCGCGAGGAAGAGCAGCGTCCCGACGGCCCACGGCATCCCGAACGAGGCGGCCACGAGTGCGCCGAGCATCAGCAGCATGGCGCCGTTGAGGGTCCACACCGCGATGCGGGCACGGTCCTGGGCCAACCGGAAATCGTTGTCGAAGAAGAAGGTCTCCTCGACAAAATCCCGCTCCGCGCCCTTGTCCGAAAGGGCAGACTTCGGGCGGAGCGTGAAGGTGGCGGGCATGTTGGCCGCGGCCACCAGCTTCACGAGCGGCGGATGCTCGGGATTGAGCCGGAAGTCGTTGGTGCGCAGGTACTCGACGCCGGCCACGATGTGCCACGGCTCGTCGACCGTGAGCGAATCGAGACGGGTGCCGACAGCCGACCGGGCCGTGGCAAGGAGCACCGAGGCGAGGAGGACGAGCAACTGGGCCGGTGTCAGTCGCCGGGGTGTGGCTGGGGGAGTCACGATCTGTAGATACGGCGGAATTGTCGGAGCGGCAAGGGGTGGCGGGTGGTCTGCGTGCCACCGTGGTAACTTGAGGGGGTGAGATGCCCTGTCCCTGCTGGCACTCCTTGCAGCGATTGGAGGATTCATGATTGCACGACATCCGATGGTCGTGCCCGCGCTCGCACTCGCCGTACTCGCGAGTTGCAGCGACACGGGCACTGGCCCCAGCCCCGATCAGTTCATCCTGTCCACTGACCAGCCGAGCTACACCGCAGGGTACATCGGCGGCAGTGGCGCCCGGCGCCAGTACAGTTTCACGCTGGTTGCTCGCTTCACGAACAATGCCGAATCGACGGTCTACCTCAGTCGATGCACGCCCGACAGCCCACATCCGATCTTTGGCGTCAGCACAGTGGCCGGAACCGAGGACGCTGCCTACAACGGCCCGTGGGGCTGTGCGGGCCACAACCGTCATATCGCCGTCCGCGCTGGGCAGACCCGCATCGATACGCTGCTGCTCACAGGTCCGCTCGGATTCTCTGGTGGCCTGCCCCTCGGGACGCTCAGCGGACCGATGCGACTCGCCTACGAAGTCCAGAGCTGCCAGGGTGACGGCGTGTGTCCGATCGTCGGGGCTGGCGCTTCGAACGTCTTCACGGTGGCGGTGCAGCCCTAGCACGGTCCGGATATGATGCGCCCACTCGACCCCGCCAACGGTTACGAAGCCGCCGCCGACGAGTTCATCCGCCGCCGCGAGGGTTCGTCCATTGGCGTCGCCACGGTGCGCGCCTGGGCCGAGACGCTCCCGCCCGGTGCCTCCGTCCTCGACCTCGGCTGTGGTTCCGGCGCTCCCATCAGCGAAGTGCTACACCAAGCCGGCCTCATGGTCTATGCCGTCGAGGCCTCACCGACGCTCGCCGCAGCCTACCGGCACCGTTTCCCAGACGCTCTGCTCGCGTGTGAACGAGTCGAGGATTCCCGCTTCTTCGATCGGCGCTTTGACGCTGCGCTCGCCGCGGGTCTCCTGTTCCTGCTTCCCGCCGACGCCCAGCGCGCCACACTCCGAAAGCTGGCGACGGTGTTGACTACTGGCGGCCGATTCCTCTTCACCGCCCCCGCCGAGCCGTGCCGCTGGAGTGACGTGCTCACGGGGCGTGACTCGGAGTCGCTGGGTGCCGAGGCGTACCGCACTCTCCTGGCAGAGGCCGGGCTCACCGTGGTGGCCGAAACCGAGGACGAGGGGGGCAACCATTACTACGATGCGTTCAGGCAGTAACTTCAAGCGCCCCCCTGAGGAGGAACGCCATGATCGTCGAGGCAGCCGTGACTGTCGCTGGATCGCGCACCGCGGTCTGGGCCGTCATCACCGACATTGAACATGCGGCGACCACCTACAGCGGGATTGAAAAAATCGAGGTGATCGAGCGGCCACTCAGTGGTTTGGCGGGACTCAAGTGGCGGGAGACGCGGGTCCTCTTCGGCAAGCCAGCCGCCGTGGAGAAGTGGATCACCGACGCCGCGGAGCCGGACTATTACATCGCCCGCGCCGAGAGCGACGGATTCGTCTTCGTCTCCACGAAACGACTCTCCGAGCATGATGGAGTCGTTACGCTGACCGAGTCGCATGAATCCTTGCCGCAGACCCTGATGGCCAGGCTGCAGATGATTCCGATGGCGTTGTTCTTCAAGGGCGTGATCCGGAAAGCGATCCTGCAGGACCTCCATGATGTCAACGCCGCAGTCGGTGGGCCCCGATAGTGAGTCGCCAGGGTCGATCCACCATCCGGCTCCGCATTGTCGTCACCGACCCGGTGCCCGGTGTTGCGCTCGCCCTGCAGTCGGGGCGATTCGATCTCGTTGCACCGACATCGGTGACGGCGTCGGCGGTGGCGTTCGAATTGGCGGTGGAGGCGAGCCAGCCGGTCGCGGATGGTCCGGTCGTCTGCTACGGGCCATTCACCCAGGGGCCACCGACGGAGCGGTTCGTCTACGTCACCGTCGGGACACGGGCGGGTCAGCCCAACAGTCCCTATGAGCGGCGGGCGAAGATCCCTCTTGCCGGCATCACCCCCGCGCTCTTTCACCACGCGGTGACGGATCCTGGCAGCGTTCTCGAGGTGCGCGTCGGCGGTCGCGGTCGAGATGGCAGTCCGGTCTGCGCCTCGGTCAGGTTGCCGGCAGATGCCTGGCGGCTCGTTCCCTTCCATCCCGGCAAGGTGCGCTAAATGGCTTCCGCGTTTCGCTTCATGCTCGCTGCGCTCGTTGCCGCTGCCTTCTACTGGCTGATCAACCGGTTTCTCTGGCAGGACGAGCGCTCCTCCAGCACATTGATCATGCAGTCGTTGTCCTGGGGTGCGATGATGGCGGCCTTTGCGGTCTGGCAATCGCGCCGGGCGCGAGCCGGCAAGGTCAGCGACTTCCATCCCGCCTTCTATCTCGTGTTTCGGACTGTTCATGATTGCCGCGGGTATCGCGTGTTGGTTCGAAGCGTCCCCGCCAAGGTCCCCGAATGACGTGCTGAGTTCGGTCGGTGCGGCAGCCATCGGATTGTTCTTCCTGGTCTGCGGGGTCAGTGCGGCTCGCAACCGCAGGGTCAGTGGAGTGGCTGTCCCCGATCGAGAGGGCGTCTTGAGCGGAGACAGCCATGACTGAGCCTCGGTATACCGTGCTCGAGACATCCGTTGAGCCACGATTGGTCGCCGGGGTGCGCGCCCTGGTGACCCGCGGCCGTGTCGCTGAAGCGTTTGGCCGCCATCTCGACCTGGTCTAGCGGCCGGACGGGCGGGTGCCGTCGCGCTCGATGGGCAGAACATCTTCATCTATCGCGACTGCCAGGAGATCAGCTCACCGTGGACTTCGGTGTCGGTGCGAAGGCGCCGTTCGAAGCAGCCGGTTCCGTCCCCGCCCATCACATGGAGCGAACCGATGCGCATACGTGTAGTTGGATGCCTCGCCACCGCGCTTTTCCTCGGCGCAACCACCAGTGCCAGCGCGCAGCTGACTTATCGCGGGCCGACGGCGGTGTTCCGGGATTCCCAGACTGCCGTACCACTCTTCGCGTTGAAGCCCACGCTTGGCCCGTTTGCACGCGGCACGACCCCGGCCGCGCCCACCGCGTTGACGGTTCGACTTAGCGGCCCCGCCGGCGACCAGACCCCACCAACGCGCTGCCCGATCCGCACCTTCCTTCCCGACAGCACGAAGCAGGATCGGATGCCGATCGCCCAACCAAACCTCGCGACGGTCGAGCGGATGCCAGTCGACCGGAGCAGCTGTTCGATCCGGTAAGCACGCCTGAGACCACTACGCTCTACCCCGGAGTGCCCATTGTCGACCATTCGCCTGACGACCGTCGCTCTCCTCGCCATCATCGCTCCGATGGCGGCCTTCTCCCTTCAGGCGCAAACCCCCGTCGCAGCCAAGGCGTTGCTGCGCATCGACGCCGAGGCCGAGAATCTCAGCGCGATCTCGACGCTCGCGGTGAGCCCCTCCGGCATCCTCGCCGTGTACCTCCGGCAGGATGGCGTCATCCGCCTCTACAGCCCTGCGGGGAAGCCGTTCGCATCAGCGGGGCACGCGGGGAGGGCCCGGGAGAGTTTCGACAACTCGACGCAATCGGGTGGCTCGGCGATACCCTCTGGGCCTCCGATGGTCGCCTGCGTCGGTTGACTCGGTACTCCGCCGACGGAAAGTTCCTTCGCGCCATCCAGCTCCCTGACCGCATTGAGCAAACGGTACCCGGGCGGCACCGACGAGATATACCGGTGCCCGCCTGCAAGCGGCCTATCCCGACGGCAGTCTATTGCTGCAAGTGATGCTTTTCAGTCCGCCGAAGTCGGAGGCGCCGAAGGACGTCATGGGTGACCCGCGGTTCGCCGTCCGCACCTCGCTTGAGGGCGCGGTCCGCTTCGTCATCGCAACGGACCCTCCGAATCGCTGCATGGTCGCGGGGTCGGAAGTGATCATCAGCATGCCTGGGTCCTCCTGTCCCATGACGCTGCGCGCCATTCCGCCGAATGCAAGCCGGCGCGTCGCAGTAGTGCAGGAGACCTCGCCCAACGGGACGAGTTCGATCAGGGTCGTCGGCGTGAACGACCGCGGTGAACCGCTCTTCGAGCACAAACGGTCCGTCCCTCTGCGCCGGGTGCCGTCCGAGGCGCACGATCGCCAACTCGAAGGGGTGCCAAGCGAGATGCGCGAGCAGATTGAGGCGCGAACTCGGTTCTTCCCGCCCGCCTTCGAAGTGCACGTGGCGCCCGGCGGCACGGTATGGGTTGGCCTCGACGCCGCCTCGGGCAAGCTGCGCGAATGGTTCCGCCTCGATGCCAGCGGCAAGCCGCTCCCCTCCGTCTGGCTCCCTGCCTCGGCCAAGGGGCTCGCCATCGATCGACGCGGCGCGTGGGCGATCACCGAAACAGAAGATGGGGCGCAGAGCATTACGCTGTTCGAGGCGCGGCCATAGCCAGCCAAGCACCGCGCGATGCCTGCCTAGTTCCAATTGTCGATCTTCATGTCGTCCGGGGCGGGCCGCCCCTTCCCCGTCTCCACCAGTTCGCGCAGGGAGAGCAAGAAGACCGCCCACTTGGTGCTGCAGTGCGCAGTGAATTCCACTGCCTCCTGCCATCCGCGGTGACCGAAGAGCAGCACCGTCATCTCGCCGTCGTGGGTCAGATCGAAGGTCGCCTCGGTGCCGACCCATTCCGGCGGACCGGCCACGAAGCGCCAGCGCACGGCGTGGTTCGGCTCGAGCGCGGTGACCGCGAAGTCCATCTGACCAATCTCGTGGCCGTCCCCATGCCTGAACCTGACGTTCACTGTTCCCCCTGCTTCCGCCGTGCCGGTCGTGTCCCGGGTCCACCAGCCGGCCACACCTTGAACGGTGGCGATCGCCGCGTATACCTGCTCCAGTGGTGCCTTGATCCCGATGCGATGAATGATGTCAACCACGTCTGCTTCCTCTCCTGAAAGTGGACTATTCCGGTGCTTCGACGAACGCCTTGAGGCGTGCCGCTGCTGCATCCCACTGCGCCGAGACCTGGTCGAGATATTCTCGCGCCACGGTGAGGCGCTTGAGGTCGAGCGAGTAGAGGTGTTCCCGCCCCTCCTTGCTGTCGCGGACCAGACCGACCCGTTCAAGCGACTGCAGGTGCCGCGTGATGCCCTGCCTCGTCATCCCGCTCCCTTCGGTCAGGCGCGTGATCGAGAGGTCGCCCTCGACCGCGAGCCGCCGCACCAGGGTGAGTCGCGTGCTGTCGCCGAGGGCGGCGAACACTGGCGCCGCCTGACGGACGGCGTTGCCGCGGCTACTCGACATACCCGGCCAGCTTCTTCGACTGGCCATTCCACCCGCCAGTGTTCATCCGGAACGCCTCGACTCGGCGCGTGGCGGGCAGCTGGTCAAAGCCCGACTCGATGATGGTGATCGCGGTGCCGGTGGCCGTCTCCTTCAGAAGGAACTCCACCAGCGTCATCGGTTCAGTGGTGTAGTCGACCTTGGGGTCGATCGCCCCCGGGTGCCACTGGTACGAGAAGTAGCCCTCAGGCTCGACCCGCTCGATCCGCATCTCGAGTGTGACGTGCTCCAGGCCCGCCATCCGCAGGTTACCGTGGACCGTCGTGCCTGGGACAAAGGGCCCGTCGAGCGTGATGCCGAACCAGGTGCCGAACTCGGTGGCGTCGGACAGTGCACGCCAGACCCGGGCGCGGGGGCAGCAACGTCGAGGCGCTTTTTCGATCCAGTCGGTGGTCTCCGGGTTGTTCGGTGGCGGTACTCATGGAGAACTCCTGGCGGAAGTCGAAGGAACGACAATAAGCAGCGGCATGTTGCATATCATACCGGAACGCTCAGTGACGCGCAAGGGGGTTGGTTGCATATCTGGTCCGGGGACTGGAGGGTGGCACTTCGTGAAGCCGTGGGTGGATAACTTCCACCGTGTCGCCCACCCCTGCGGCCGTACCCGGACCCGGAGCCCGGCATGTGCAAGGGCCATACGCCAATCGTCGTCGCAATCCTCCTCCTCGGCGGGGCGTTTACCGCCGCCGCCCAGCAGTCTCCTCTCCCGGCATCCGTCGACAGCGGCAAGATGGTGCGGATGTACACCGCGACGACGATGATCCGCGGGCGGCTGCTCGCCTCTGTGCCAGCAAGAACAACTCCGGCCTTTACTACTGCCGTTTCCCCGGAGGCCGTGCCTCGGAATCAGACTCGGCCGCCATGCTCCCCGATTCGGTCCGGCGAGCTGCGGCGGCTCGACGTCTCGACCGGCTCGCATTAGCGCCGCGGCGGGCTGATCGGTGGCGTCATCAGCGCGCCCGCGATGCGGCGTCGCCGCGGCCGCGTTTGCGGTCAGCATGTGCGATACC
>JADKJZ010000016.1 GCA_016720805.1 Gemmatimonadota bacterium
TACCCTCCCAACCACCTCCGCACCTTCGTCACCAACTCTTCCGGCGTGAACGGTTTCGGCAGGAACAGCACGTCACCATACTCAGCGGCCACGGGTTCTTCGCCAGGCCCGACATCGGCAAGCACCTTCATCTGCGGATGCCGCTCGCGAATCCGGCGCGACAGCTCGCCGCCCATTCCCGGCATCACCATGTCGGTCAGCAGCTGTCGATCGTGCCACCATGGCTCGCGTCGAGCGCGAGGGCCTCCGCCCCGCTCGCGGCACTGAGCACGACATACCCGAGCTGCGTCAGCACCCGATCGACGAGCTTTCGCACCTGCGCCTCATCCTCCGCGACCAGGATCGTCGCGCCACCAGCCGCCCGCTTCTCCGCCGCAGCTGCAGTGGCCGCCGACTCGGCTTCCGCCGCCGCCCGCGGGAAGACCAGTCGGAACAGCGCCCCTTCGCCGACCGTCGACTGCACCTCGATCCGTCCGCCCGCCTGCTCCATGATGCCGTAGCAGGTCGCCAGGCCGAGGCCGGTGCCCTGCCCCGCCGGCTTCGTCGTGAAGAACGGCTCGAAGAGGTGCGCGAGCACTTCCGGCGCAATGCCCTGACCGGTATCGCGGAAGGTCAGGTGCACCTCGTCGCGAATGGCCAACGCCTGGATGGTGAGCGTGCCGCCCTCGGGCATCGCATCCCGCGCGTTGACCGCCAAGTTGGTCAGCAACTGATCGCCCTGCGTCGGGTCGATGAGGATGGGGGCCGGGTCCGGAGAGAGGCGAATGCTGAGTGCGACACTGTCGCCCACCAGCTGCCGCAAGCGGCGATTCGCGTCGAGGATCAGCGCGTTGACGTCCACCACGCGCGGCTGGACCACCTGCCGACGCGCGAACGCCAGCAGTTGCGCGGTGAGGTCCGCCGCGCGGGCCGAGGAGCGAACGATCTCCTGCACGTCGGCCAGCGCGTCGGGCTGATCGGCCACGCGCTCCTCGAGCAGGTGGCCGTAGCCGGAGATCGCCGTGATCAGGTTGTTGAAGTCGTGCGCGATCCCGCCGGCCAGTCGGCCGATCGACTCGAGCCGTGCCGCCTCGGTCAGCCGCCGTTCGAGCTTCCGCTGCTCCGTCACGTCGCGGATGATCGTCAGGACGCACCGCATCCCGTCGATGTCAACGAGGGCCGACCGCCAGACGGGTCTCGCGGACCGCGCCATCCGGGACGCACCAGCGCGACGGCGAAATCCGTCAGCGTGCCGTCGCGCGAAATGGCCCGCACCATCGCCTCGCGGTCGGCCGGCGCGTCGGCCAGAGCTTCAGCTCCACGGCCGAGCGCCCGAGGACCTCGTCCCGACTCCGCCCCGTGAGCTCAACAAAGCCCTCGTTGACTTCGAGCAGCACGCCATCGGCGAAGCGCGTGAGCGCGACACCATCGGGCGTCAGTGAAAAGAGTCGCGAGAACTTCTCCTCGCCCCGAAGGCGCTCCGCCTCGGCGCGTGCGTCGCGACGCCCCACCAGGACGAGGGCCAATCCGCCGGCAAGGAGCACGAGGGCCACCAACGCCGTGCGCATCGGGAAGACGCGCTCCTGGATCGTCGTGCCCCAACCGCCAGTGGGCATCGCCAGCAGTTGCCACTGTCGGCCCGAGAACGCGACCGATGCCCGGATGGCCAGGCCATTCGCCCCGACCAGCGTTGAATCGCCGACGATCAGCGCGCCGCGTTCGTCGACGAGCGCACTCCGGATATTGGGAAGATTCTCGAGTCCGGCCTCGACGGCGATCGGCGCCAGTCGCACCACCACGGCCGCCACCGCGATCACCGAGCCGTTCTCGGCACGGGCAGCGAGCCGCCCGACGAGCCCGGTCCCGCCCTGGTACAGCTCGGTGGGCCCGGACACGACGATGCCCGGCTCGGTCAGCGCGCGCCGGAAGTCGGCGACCGTGCCCTCTCGCGAATCCTGCATCACGTTCCGACCGCTCGCCTGTTCGTTGCCGAGCTGCGGCCAGATGTGCGTGATCGTTCCGTCGGGAGCGACAAACTGCACTGCGAGCACGCTGGGCACATCCCGAAGGATGTCCTCCGCGAAGCGGTCGAATTCCTCCGCCCGATCGGGCTTGTCCCAGTGGATTTCGAGGAAGGACGAAAGACCGTGCAACAGCGCCATCCGACCGCGCAATGACGTCTCGAGCGCTGTGGCCGTCGGTACCACTTCGTTGCGCACCGACTCACGCAGCAGTTCGGTGCGCACTCCGGCGTACCAGCGGTCCGCGGACACGGCGATCGCGCCGGTGACGGCGATCACGATCAGCGCCGTCGTCCAGGCCGAGAAACCAGCACCCCCCCGACGGCGTTCACCGCGGGGGGGCAAAGGGGCCGGAGGGGCCGGGGTCACCATCAGAGAGCTCGGACCGCCAACGTCACGTTGTGGCCGCCGAAGCCGAAGGAGTTCGAGAGCGCCACCCGCACGGGCTGGCTCCGCTTCACATTCGGCACGCAATCCAGGTCGCACTCGGGATCGGGATCGTCGTTGTTGATGGTCGGCGGGATCTCCCCCGTGCGAGCCACCAGCAACGACACCACGGCCTCGATCGCGCCGGCCGCGCCCAGCGCGTGTCCGGTCATCGACTTGGTCGAGGCAAAGATGAGCCGCTTCGCCTGGTCGCCGAAGACCGCCTTGACCGCGTTCGTCTCGGCGATGTCGCCCTGCGGCGTCGAGGTGCCGTGGGCGTTGATGTAGTCGACCTCGTCGAGTGCGATGTTCCGCTTTCCAGGCACATCTGCATCGCCTGCATCGCGCCATGACCGTCCGACGGCGGTGAGGTGATGTGATAGGCGTCACCCGACGCGCCGTAGCCGATGACCTCGCCGAGGATCGTCGCGCCGCGGGCCTTGGCGTGCTCGTATTCCTCGAGCACCATCATCCCGGCACCATCGGCGAGGACGAAGCCGTCGCGTCCGCGATCGAACGGGCGTGACGCCTGGCCGGCTCGTCGTTGCGCGTGGAGAGCGCCTTCATGTTGCCAAACGCCGCCACCGTCAGGCCGGTGATCGCGGCCTCGCAGCCGCCCGCCAGCATCACGTCGGAGATGCCACCCTTGATCAACTGCCACGACGTCCCGATGGCGTGGGCGCCCGAGGCGCATGCCGAGACGGTGGCGAAGTTGGGGCCGCGCAGGTTGTAGCGGATGGACGCCAGGCCGGCCGCGATGTCGGGAATGAACATCGGGACGAAGAACGGCGAGACGCGGTCGGGCCCCTTGGTGAGGTAGGCCTCGACGTTGTCGGTGAAGGTCTGCATCCCGCCGATGCCGGCCCCGATGATGCAGCCGGCCTTGGCGGGATTGATGCTGCCCGGCTCCGCGAGTCCGGCCTGCACCATCGCCTGATGGGCGGCGGCCAGGCCGTACTGCGCGAAGAGATCGTAGCGTCGTGCTTCCTTCTTGTCGATGTAGGGGAGCGGATCGAACCCCTTCACCTCGCACGCGAAACGCACCGACGAACGGACGGGATCGAACTTCGTGATCGGCGCCGCGCCGGAGACACCCGCGAGCAGGTTCGTCCAGGACTCGTCCACGGTCAGCCCCACCGGGGTCACCAGGCCGAGTCCCGTCACCACGACGCGGCGCGTCAAATCACTTCCCCAGCTTGTCGTTCAGGTACTTCAGCGCATCCCCCACGGTCCGCAGCTTCTCGGCGTCTTCGTCCGGGATGTCGATGTCGAATTCCTTCTCGAAGGCCATCACCAGCTCGACGGTATCCAGGGAGTCGGCGCCGAGATCCTCCATGAACGAGGCCTCCGGGGAGAGCTTCTCGCGCTCGACACCCAGCTCCTCGACAATGATGTCCTTGACCTTCTCCGCCACGTCACTCATGTGATGCCTCTGTGCGTTGTGTGAACGATGAACCAGCTCAGCCGATCATGCCGCCGTCGACCACCAGGACCTGCCCGGTGATGTAGGCACCCATCTCCGACGCGAGGAACGCGACGGTTCCTGCGATGTCCGCCGGGGCGCCGAGGCGACCCAACGGGATGGACTCCAATAATGCCGCCCGGGCCGTCTCCGGCAAGGAGGCCGTCATGTCCGTCTCGATGAACCCCGGGGCGATGCAGTTCACCAGGACGCCCCGGGCCGCATACTCCTTCGCGACCGACTTCGAAAAGCCGATCAGCCCCGCCTTGCTGGCCGCATAATTGGCCTGCCCGGCGTTGCCGGTGATACCGACGACGGAGGTGATGTTGACGATCCGCCCGAAGCGGCGCTTCATCATCCCTTTGATCACCGCCTGCGTGGCCACGAAGGCCCCCGTCAGGTTGGCGGCGAGCACCTCATCCCAGTCGGCCTGGCCGAGCCGGATGAGGAGGTTGTCGCGAGTCAGGCCGGCGTTGTTGACCAGGATGTCGATCGGGCCGAGCTCCGCCTCACAGGCGGCGATGGCGGCCCGGATCGAATCGGGCTGGGTAACGTCGCAGGCGAAGCCCCGGGCACGAGGGCCGATCGCCGCCGCGACCTCGGTCGCGTTCGCCGCCGACCGACCGACCACAGCCACTTGCGCGCCAGCGGCGTGCAGCGTCTCCGCGATCGCACGGCCGATGCCGCGCGTGCTGCCGGTCACGAACGCAATGCGCCCGGTGAGATCAAGCGGAAGGCTCATGAGGCGAGGAAGGTCTCGAGGTCGGCAGCGGTCCCGAGCGGCGTACAGGACGCCTCGGGGACGATGCGCTTGAGGAGGCCGGTGAGCACACTGCCCGGGCCGATCTCGAGCCAGCGTGCGTCGGGATACTCCCGCGCGATCCGCTGCATCGAGGCGACCCAGCGCACCGGGGCGGTCAACTGATCACCGAGCAGCCGGATGGCGTCGTCGCGATCGTCCACCAGCTCGGCCGTGGCGTTGGCGCAGACCGGGAAGGCGGGCGTCCGGAAGGGAGCCACATCGAGCGCATCGCGGAGGCCACGCACGGCGCTCTCCATCAGCGGCGAGTGAAACGCCCCGCTGACCTTGAGCGTCAACACGCGCTTGGCCCCGGCGGCCTTGCAGGCCTCGCCGCCACGCTCAACGGCTGCGGGGTCGCCGGAGATGACCGTCTGGTCCGGGGCATTCTGGTTCGCGGCGACGACCACACCATCGCCCGCCGCCGTGGCCTCGACGCAGCAGCGCTCGACGATGGCCGTGTCGAGCCCGAGCACCGCGGCCATCGCCCCCGGACGCGCCCGCCCCGCCTCGTACATCAGCGCGCCACGACGGCGCACCAGCACGGCCGCATCGGTCGCTTCGAGGGCACCGGCAGCGACCCAGGCACTGTACTCGCCGAGCGAGTGTCCGGCCGCAGCAGCGACGGGACCGAGCTTGCCGCTGAGGACCGCCAGCACCGCCGCAGAATGGGCGAGAATCGCCGGCTGCGCGTTGTGGGTCAGCGTGAGGTCGGCCTCAGGCCCATCCCACATCAACGCGCTCAGCGGGGTCGAGAGTTCGTCGTCGATTCGCTGCAGGACATCGCGGGCGGCCGGAAAGGCGTCGGCGAGGTCCCGCGTCATGCCGACCTTCTGCGATCCCTGCCCGGGGAACAGGAGGACGGTTACCACCGCACCACCACGCTGCCCCAGGTGAAGCCCGCGCCGAACGCGACGAGCATCACGACCATCCCCGGCTTGAGCCGGCCCTCGAGCACGGCCTGCGTCACCGCGAGCGGAATCGAGGCCGATGAGGTGTTGCCGTAGCGGTCAAGATTGACGAACACCTTCTCCATCGGGATGCCAGCATGCTTGGCAGTCGCCTCGATGATGCGGAGGTTCGCCTGATGCGGAATCAGGAGGTCGATGTCGTCCGCGCTCATCCCGGCCTGGCGGATCGCCTCGTCGGTGGAGCGGCTCATCGCCAGCACTGCGGCCTTGAAGACCTCGCGGCCGGCCATCTTGATCAGGTGACGCTTTTCGCGCACCAGCTCTTCCGTCAGCGGATCGGCGGCGCCGCCACCGGGGATATGCAGCAGCTCGGCGAGCTTGCCATCGGCGCCCAGGTAGGCCGAGAGAATGCCGCGTTCCCCACCCTGCACGCGCTGCACGATCCCCGCGCCGGCGCCATCCCCGAAGAGGATGGCCGTGCCGCGGTCTTCCGGGTCGACGATGCTGGACAACTTCTCGGCGCCGACCACGAGGATCGTGTCGCCGTGGCCGGTCGCCATCAGGCCCTCGGCGATGGTCAGCCCGTAGACCCACCCCGGGCATGCCGCCACGACATCCACCGCCCAGCAGCCTTCGATGCCAAGCGCCGCCTGCAAGTCACAGGCGGCCGACGGCAGGCGATGATCCGGAGAGACCGTCGCGAAGACGATCCCGTCGAGATCCGCCGCCGTGAGACCCGCCATGGCGAGCGCCTGCTGGGCGGCAACCAGGGAGTAACTGGTCAGCGTCTCGAAGCGCTCGGCGATGTGACGCTGCTTGATGCCGGTGCGCTCGGTGATCCAGGCGTCGGAGGTGTCGAGCGTCTTCTCGAGGTCGGCGTTGGTCACGATCCGGCTCGGGGCGGCGGAGCCAACGCCGATGATCGCCGCGATGGGGCGAGTGATCATCCGGCCACCGGGGCATCGCGCATCGACAGCTCCGTAGCGATGTGATCACTCAGACCGACCCGCACCGAGTTGACGGCGTAGCGGATGGCGTTCTTGATGGCAATCGGGGTCGAGGAGCCGTGGCAGACGATCTGGACGCCCTTCACACCGAGGAGCGGCGCACCGCCGACCTCGGAGTAGTCCAGAAAGCGCATCAGCGGCGCCATCTCGGGCGACTTCAGCAGCCCGGGGCTCTCCGCCTTGAGCACGCGGCCGAGCACCTTCCCCATCGACTCGTAGAACTTGAGCAGGATGTTGCCGACGAAGCCGTCGCAGACGACGACATCGATGCGGCCATGCGTCGGGTGGCCGACGACGACGTCGCGACCCTCGATGTTCCCGATGTAATTGAGGCGCGGATGGGCCTTGAGGGCGGCATGCGCCTCGCGGACCACAGCGTTCCCCTTCTCGTCTTCCTCGCCGACATTCAGCAGGCCGACCTTCGGCTCAGGCCGTCCCATGACGTCCCGCGCATAGATCGACCCGAGGTAGGCGAAGTTGAGGAGTTCCTTGGCGGTGCAGTCGACGTTCGCACCGGCGTCCAGGACGAGCACATAGCCGTCGGGCGCCGGGAAGGACGAGGCGACGGTCGCGCGATCGACACCGTCATGGAGGCCGAGGAGGATGGTGCCACCGGCGAGCAGGGCGCCGGTGTTGCCGGCCGAGACGAAGGCATCGGCAGCACCGTCCCGGTGCAGGCCGAGGCCGATCACCAGTGACGAATTGGGCTTCTTGCGCACGGCCGACAGCGGCTTCTCGGCCATGCCCACGACCTCGGCGGCCGGGACCACCGTGAGGCGGCTCCGGTCGAGATCGGGATAGCGCGCCAATTCTGCCTCGACCGCGTCGGGCTGGCCGACGAGGAGCAGGGAGAATTCCGGCGGCAACTCGCGGAGGGCAAGCGCCGCGCCGGCCACTTCCGTAGCCGGCGCATGGTCGCCCCCCATCGCGTCGAGCGCGACGCGAATCACGGCCTAGTTGTCCTCGACCTCAACGCGCTTCTTGCCCGCGTAGTACCCGCAGGACGGGCAGACCCGGTGCGAGAGCTTGGGCGCGCTGCAACGCGAACAGGGCTGCGTCGCCATGCCGGCACCGGTGTGGTGCCCACGGCGCAAGCGCTTGCGCGACTTCGAGAGTTTCCGCTTCGGAACGGCCATCGGTGCCTCAGTTGGTCGTGCCAGCCGTGCACGCGCACGGACCGGCGTTCAAATCTGCCCCACAGGTGAGACAGAGTCCTGCACACTCCGGGCGGCAGAGCGGAAAGGGCTGCACCCGCAACACCAGCTCCTCACGCACCGCCTGCCCCAGATCCACCTCGCTCGACGAGACCGCCAGTGGATAGACACTGGGATCTTCAAGCAGCTCTTCGTTGGCCGAGAAGACCACCTCGACCGCTTCGTCGAGCAGCTGCACGAGCGGCTCCAGGCAGCGGCGGCATTCTCCTGCCACGTGCGCCGTCAGATGTCCGTGCCAGAGCACGTCATCGCCAGCCGTCCCCTGCAGCCACCCCCCAACCTCCACCGGACCCACGAGGTCGAGGGTCAACCCCTCGAACAACGGATGGTCCGCCGGGACCGTCGCCGCCGTGGCGACCGGTCCGTCCTGCAATTGGCGAAGATCGAACGAAAGCATAGCCCTCAAAGCTAGCAGACGAGACGCCCTTCGGTCAACCCGGTCAGACCACTCCGAGGAGAGCTAACTCACGCTCGGGAAAGAAGAAAGCAATCTCGCGGGCGGCGTTCTCGTCGCTGTCGGAGCCGTGGACCGCGTTCTTCCCCTTCGACTCGGCGAACAGCTTCCGGATGGTGCCTGCGGCCGCCTCGGCCGGATCGGTCGCCCCGATCGCCGTCCGCCACGCCAGGACCGCGTCCGGTGCCTCAAGCGCCATCGCGACCACGGGACCCGAGCTCATGAACTCGACCAGCTCGCCATAGAAGCCACGCTCCCGGTGGACCGCGTAGAACGCCTCAGCCTCGACCCGGGTCAGGCGGAGCATCCGCATCGCCTTGATGGCGAATCCGGACTTTTCCACATGGGCCAGGATCGCGCCAGCATTGCCAGCGGCCACGGCGTCGGGCTTGAGCATGGCGAAAGTAAGCTTTCCAGCCATTCGTTGAACTCCCAAAAAGTGAGTCGTTGGTCGTTGGTCGTTAGTCATTAGAGGAAACCACTCCTAACGACTAACGACTAACGCCTAATGACTTTAAGTGCTTTGACCTAAGAGACTACTTGAGCTTCCCTTTCAGCAGCCCCACCACATCGACCGGCCGCCGCATGATCCCCATGCCGGCGGACTCGAACGCCGCGAACTTCTCTTCGGCGGTGCCGCTCGCCCCGGAGATGATCGCACCGGCATGACCCATCCGGCGGCCCGGAGGCGCGGTCGCCCCCGCCACGAAGCCGACGACCGGCTTCTTGACGTTGGCCTTGATGTAGTCCGCGGCTTCCTGCTCCGCCGTCCCGCCGATCTCGCCCATCATCACGATGGCCTCGGTCTTCGGGTCGGCATTGAAGGCGGCCAGGACGTCGATGAAGTTGGTCCCGACGATCGGGTCGCCGCCGATCCCGACGCAGGTGCTCTGGCCGAGGCCGGCCTTGGTCAGGTGGTGGACGATCTCGTAGGTCAGCGTGCCGGAGCGCGAGACCAGGCCGATCGGGCCCGGGGTGCAGATCGAGCCGGGGATGATGCCGACCTTGGCCTCACCCGGGGTGATCATGCCGGGGCAGTTCGGGCCGATGAGGCGAATGTTCCGCTCGGCCAGGTACGGCATGACCGTGGTCATGTCGAGCACCGGGACCCCTTCAGTGATGCAGACGACGACCGGGATCCCGGCGTCGGCCGCTTCCATCATCGCGCCGGCCGCCATCGCGGGCGGGACGTAGATCACCGAGCAGTTCGCGCCCGTTGCCTTCACGGCCTCGGCAACGGTGTTGAACACCGGCACCTTGTTCTCGAAGGTCTGGCCGCCCTTCCCCGGCGTGACGCCGGCGACGACGTTGGTGCCGTACTCGAGCATCTGCCGAGCGTGGAACGACCCTTCACGGCCCGTGATGCCCTGCACCACCAGGCGCGTGTCCTTGTTGATCCAGATGCTCACGCGGCCTCCTTGGCAAGCGCCACGGCCTTCGAGACCGCCGCGTCCATGTCATTCATCGCCACCATCCCGACGCTCTCGAGGATCTTGAAGGCCTCGGCCTCGTTGGTCCCGGTGAGCCGGATGACGATCGGCACCTTCACCTCGAACTGCTTGGTCGCGGCCACGATCCCGTTGGCCACGTCGTCGGTGCGCGTGATGCCGCCGAAGATGTTGAACAGGATGACCTTCACGCTCGGATCGGAGGTGATGATCTTCAGGGCGTTGACGACCTTCTCCGGATTCGACGAGCCGCCGATGTCCAGGAAGTTGGCCGGTTCGCCGCCGTAGTACTTGACCAGGTCCATCGTCGCCATCGCGAGCCCCGCGCCATTCACCACGCAGCCGACGTTGCCGTCGAGCTTGATGAAGGTCAGGTTGGCCCGGCGGGCCTGCACTTCGCTCGGCTCCTCGGCCGACTCGTCGCGGAGCACCGCGAGGTCGGGGCGACGATCAAGTTCGTTGTCATCGATGATGATCTTCGCGTCGAGCGCGAGCACCTTGCCGTCCGGCGTCGTCACCAGCGGGTTGATCTCCGCCAGCGAGCAGCCGTTCGCCATGAACACCTGGTACAGCTGGGTCATGATCTTCGTGGCAGCCTTGACGTGATTCCAGTCGCGGTAGAGCGCCAATGCCAACTGCAGCGCCTGATGCGGCAGCAGCCCGTAGCGCGGATCGACCGCAAGCTTGGTGATCTTCTCAGGGGTCTTGGCGGCGACTTCCTCGATGTCGACGCCACCGGCGTCCGACACCATGAAGACCGGCTTCTGCGAGGCGCGGTCGAGGATGAGGCCGACGTAGCTCTCGGTCGCGATCTCGGCGGCCGGGACCACCAGGACCTTGTTGACCACGAGGCCCTTGATCGTCATGCCGAGGATCTGCGAGGCGCACTCAAGCGCCTCGGCCGGATTGCGCGCGAGCTTGACGCCGCCCGCCTTGCCGCGGCCGCCGACATGGACCTGCGCCTTGACGACCACCGTGCCACCCAAACGCCGGGCGATCGCCTCGGCCTCGGTCGGCGTGGAAGCGACGTCGCCGTCGAACATGGGAATCCCGGCGACCTTGAGGAGGTCGCGGGCCTGATATTCATGAAGGTTCACGTACACCTCGGGAGTGTGTCTCGAGCCTCAACCACGAAAAATCCGAGCAAAGCCCCCGAAAATAGCCGCGCGGGGGCCGCATCGCCACTTCGCCGTGCTACTTCGGCGGCTCCGGCGCCAGCACCTTGCGCAGCGCCTCGAACGCCCGGCCAAAGGCGGTCAGGTCGCCCCGTGCGAGCGCGGAATCGGCGCGCGCCATCCATTCCCGGGCCTTGAGCCAACGCTCCGCCTCGGCGACGGCGGATTCGGGGGGCTTTGGCGCGCCCGGATCGCCCAGGAGCTCGGCCCACGCCGACTCCGGGTCGCGAGCGGCAGTCGCCCGCTCCCCGACGGAGGCCGCCACGGCGAGGGCGGTGACCCTTCCGAACCGGTTGACCGCGATGATCGGCTGCCAGGCCATCAGCCCCCTGGGCCCCGGGTACCAGCGTACCGTCCCGGGGATGATCGAGTCACGGGCGGCCCGGGCCGAGTCCCGCCACCGGGAAAGGATCGGCAACCGATTCCAGCGACGCTCGGCTTCTCGGGCGTTCTCCGCGCCCGGCCCTTCCTGCCGACCGACCTCGAGCCGCATGATGCCATTCCGTCGCGACGCCGTCAGGATGGTCGCCAGCGCCTGCCGGGCCGGGTCCTCCATGGCGCTCTGCCACCCCGGGCCGTCCGTCGACGACCAGACCGGCACGGGCGACTCTGGCGGTCCATCGACCTCGCGCCGCCCGGGCCGCTTCCCGAAGTGCCACGCCGGCCCCTCGAGGATGCGAAGCTGCGCTTCCATGAGCAGTCGCGGATAGCGCAATTCCGCGATGATGGGCTGAGGCAGCGGGCTCGTCTCGACCAGCGGTCCGAGGATGCGGGCCCACGCCTTGGCGAGCGCATCGGCCGCTGGGTCGAGATAGACCCGTACCGCCCCCGACTCCGGCTCCATGAGGGCAATGAACCCGGGCTTGACCCCAGCCACCGCGCGCCCTCCCCAACGACCATGGGTCGCGAGGGGATACTCGCTCAGGGGGATGACGCCCTGCACCACCCAGACGGCGCGGCCCTCCACGATCAGCATCTCGCCCGGGAGCCACGAGACCATCGGCATCAGCGCCGCCGCGCGATCACTCGGGTCGAGCAGCCAATCGACTCGTCCCGAGGGTGATGGTCGCAGCAGGCCGCCCGCCTGACGCCCCCAGGCGAGCATGATGCGTCGGAAGACGCCGCTGGTCGAGACGCCGCTGGCCGTGGCCTGCCACTCGGGCGCGCCAGGCCGGACCCGCACTCGATCCAGTGCGATGCGCGTGACAATGCTGCTGCTGTCCTGAAGCGGAGCGCGCGCATCGCGCACCGTGAGCGCCTCGAACACGGGGCCGCGTGTGCGTCTCGCAATCGCCAGGTGCCACACCGCGGACAGGGTGTCGCCGTGCCGATCGCTCCCGGGGGTCACGGCCAGCAGGGTCGCACCCTGGCCATCGACCACCTGCCGCAGCGTGGTCTGGTCCCACCGTCCGGTCACCGGTGGCAGCGTGTCCGTGGCGACGGAAGCGGCGACGGCATTGATTCCCCACGCATCCGCGGTGGCGTTTCGGATATCCGCATCGGCGGTCGGCACCGGTGCGGTCGGTTCACTCATCGCCGGCACCACCCATCGTTCGACGACCATGGCCGTGCCGAGCACGATCCACCCGGCGAGGAGCAAGGAGGTGCGACCGCGGAGCGCCCACGTGGCCGACATGACCGCCACCGCGATGGCCGCCCCCATCAGCGCCTGCGAGGCGAGCTCGCGCACGCTCAGCACCACCATCGGCAGCGGCTCCTGCATGGCGGCCACGGCGAGCCAAGGGTGCAGCATCGCACCCACACCGACGGCGATCGCCAACACCGTGATCAATGCGCCGAGATGATATCGGCTGTGTGGGTGCACGACGAGCTGCCCGCCCTGTCGACGGATGCCGCCCGTGATGGTATAGAGCAACGTGATCATCGCCAGCGCGAGGACCACCAGCGTGACGAAATAGTCGTAGCCGATCTGCCACACCGGGAGCTGTGCGACGAAGACGCCAAGGTCGGCGCCGGAGGTCGGCTCGAGCCGCCCGAAGCGGAGTCCCTGCCACGCCAAGGCGATGGGGGCGCGCCAAGTGCGCGCCCCAGTGCCCGTCATCCCGCCGAGCAGCACTCCCATGCCCACGGCCCACAGCGTGAGCGCGCGGGGGGAGATCGCAACCGGGATCTCTTCCTGCCCGACGCGCTGCGCCAAGGTGACCGACGCGATCCCGCGCACCACCCAGAGGGCGTGCGCGATGAACCACGCCGAGGCCACGGCGATGGCGCCGAGCTCGAGCATCCAGCCCAAAAGCATCCACTCGGAGACGGCCTGGGCGGCCGCCGGAGAGATCGCGGCCGCCCACCAGCGGGCCGTAAGCAGGACCGCGAGGAGTCGGCCCAGGATGAGCACCACCACCACTGCCCCGCCCACGGCGAGGAGCCGCCGTGCGCGCGGCGTCATGCGCCTAGGCCCCGATGCCCCGCGTGGCGAGCCAGGCCGTCATCTCGGCGTGGTGCGCGTCGCGTGCCGCAGCCGACGTCCCCTCGAATCGGAGCACCAGGATCGGCTGCGTATTGGATGCGCGGAGGAGCCCCCAGCCGTCGGGGTACCGGATCCGCACGCCATCGATGGTGACCACGGGATAGCGCGCTGCGAAGTGGTCGGCGGCCGCCTCGACAATCGCGAACTTCGTCTCGTCGCTGCAATCGACCCGGAGCTCGGGGGTGGCGAACGTCTCCGGCAGGTCGGCCAAGAGCGCCGCAAGGCCGCCTGGCCCGTGGGAGACGATTTCGCAGAGCCGAGCGGCGGCAAAGAGGGCGTCATCGAATCCGAGCCAATCCCCGCCGAAGAAGATGTGACCGCTCATCTCGCCGGCAAGCGGCGCCGCCTCTTCCTTCATCTTCGCCTTGATCAGCGAGTGCCCGGTCTTCCACATGACCGGCCGTGCACCGGCCGCCGTCAGGGCCGCCGGCAGGGACTCGGAGCACTTCACGTCGAAGATCACCGGCACGCCCGGCCCGAACCGCCGCACGGCATCGCGGCCGTAGAGGACCAGCAACTGATCGCCCCAGATGGGACGGGCCGATTCATCGACCGCGCCGATGCGATCACCATCGCCGTCGAAGGCGATGCCGAGCTCGGCACCGTGCGCGCGCACCGCCTCCTGCAGGTCGACGAGATTCTCGAGGACCGTCGGATCGGGATGATGATTCGGAAAGGTCCCGTCGCTCTCCGCGAAGAGCGGGACCACATCGACACCGAGTGCCTGCAACGTGGAGATGGCGATCAACGCCGCCGCGCCATTGCCGCAGTCGACCACGGCCTTCACCGGGCGCGCCAGGCTGTGCCGCGACACGATCGCCTCGCGATAGCGGCCAAGGATCGAGGCGTCGCTCGCGTGGCGCCCGACTCCGGTGGCGTACTGCTCGACGGCGATTCGCTCCCAAAGCTGCTGGATCGCCTCGCCGTGCATCGAGCCACCGGTGATCACCATCTTGAAGCCGTTGAACTCCGGCGGATTGTGCGAGCCAGTGACCTGGACGCCCCCATCCGTCGCGAGCGCCTGCACCGCGAAGTAGAGCGCCGGCGTCGGCAGCGTGCCGACATCGATCGCGGTACCGCCGGCGGCCACGATTCCTTCACGAACCGCCGCCGCGAGCGCATCGCCAGAGGGGCGGTTGTCGCGACCCACCACCAGCACCGGCGGACGGCCGAAGCGTTCGGTCACCACTGACGCGAAACCGCGCCCGAGGTGGTGGGCCAGCTCCGGCGTCAGCTGATCGCCGACGGTGCCCCGGACGTCGTATTCACGAAAGACCGTGCGCGGAAAGAGCATGGTGTGCTCCCTCAGCGCGTCATGATGGGCGTGGCGATGGCGCGCAACTGGCCGGCCGTCTGCCCCGCGAAGTCCAGCACCGGCTGCGGCCAGACGCCGAGCACCACGATCGCGGCGATGCACACCGCGACCGCCACCTTGGCCGGCAACGGGAAGCGGATGCTCTGGTGGGCCTGCCGGGTCCGCGTGGGCTTCAGCGTCATCGAGAGGACCACCGGGAGATAGTAGCCGATCGAGATGCCGCTGCCGAGCATGGCGACGACCGGGAGCAGCACCTCACCCTGACGCAGCGTGGCAGAGATCAGGAACCACTTGCCGATGAAGCCGAAGGTCCCCGGAAAGCCGAGCAGTGAGAGCATGCAGAGCGACAGGCCGAGCGAGGCAAAGGGCCGCACGGCGTAGAGCCCTTCGAGGTCGGTCAACTGCACCGTGCGGGCGCCGGCGCGCTCGATCGAGGCGAGGATGCCGAAGGCGGCCACCGTCGTGATCGAGTACGCGATCAGGTAGACCATGACCGATGCGGTGCCTTCGTTGCTGTTGGCATAGAGCGCGAGGAAGAGGTAGCCGGCGTGCGCAATCGCGCTGTACGCCAGCATCCGCTTCAGCGACGTCTGCGCCAGGGCGACCAGGTTGCCGATGAGGATGGTGACGATCGCCAGCCCGGCGAGAATCGGTCGCCACAGCTCGACGTAGGCCGGAAACGCCTCGGCCAGGAGGCGCGCCAGGGCAAGAAAGGCCGCAGCCTTGACGCCGCTGGCCATGAACGAAGTCACCGGCGTCGGCGCCCCCTCGTACACATCGGGTGCCCAGGCGTGGAATGGCACGGCCGCCACCTTGAACGCGAAGCCGACAAGCAGGAGGCCCATCCCGAACTTCGCCATCAGCGTCGGCGGCGTGCTGGCCAACTGCGCGCCGATGAGCGCGAAGTTGAACTGGCCGGTCGCGCCGTAGGTGAGCGCGATCCCGTACAGCAGGAAGCCGGAGGCAAAGGAGCCGATCAGGAAGTACTTGAGCGCCGCCTCGGCGGAGGCGCGCCGGGTCCGGTCGTACCCGGCCAGCACGTACACCGAGATCGACATCACTTCGAGGCCGAGGAACAGCACCGTCATGTCGACCGCGCCGGCGAGCAGCATCATGCCGACCGTCGCGAGCATCAGCAGGACATAGTACTCCGGCGCGAGGATGCCCTGCCGCTCGAGCCAACGGAGCGACATGATGGTGACGGCGAAGCCGATGCCCAGGAGCAGCGCGTCGCTGGCGAAGCGGAAGCCGTCGAGCGCGACCATCATCGCCAGGCCGTCGGGGTGCGCCCCGATCGCCGCCAGGTAAGCGGTGCCGGCACCGGCCAAGAGGTAGCCGCCGAGGGAGAGGACGCCGACGAGTCGCATGTCCTGTGCGGTGCGATGGCGCCAGCCGACGACAAGCAGCACCACGAGCGACCACGCCGTGAGCAGCAGCTCCGGGAGCAGGGCGAGTGTGGCCCCGGCCGGCGTCGACAGATCGATCGGGGTGTTCATCGGACACCTCCCGGGCGGATGCCAACCGGCCCAGGGAGCGGTGCGGGCGGCAGCGAGGGCTCGATCATTTCCACGTAGCGCTTGACCGCGCTCTCGGTCCGCCGAAGCAGCGGGCCCGGATAGAGTCCGATCCAGACCATGGCCGCGATGAGCGGCGTCAGTACGGCGATCTCACGGATGTTGAGATCGCCGATCCCCTCGTTCGCCGGATTGGTGAAGCGATTGAAGAAGACGCGCTGGGTGGCCCAGAGCATGTAGGCCGCCGAGAAGACCACGGCGGTCGTCGCAACCCCCACCAGCACGGGGTACCGGCCAAACGAGCCGATCAGCACCAGGAATTCACCGACGAAGCCGTTCAGCCCGGGCAATCCGATCGAGGAGAACGCGGTGATCACGAAGGCGAGCGACATCAGCGGCGCCACCCGCGCGAGACCGCCGAACTCGGAGATCATCCGGGTGTGCCGTCGTTCGTAGAGCATGCCGATGATGAAGAAGAGCGCGCCGGTGGAGATGCCGTGCGAGACCATGACCATCATGGCCCCCTGAACGCTCTCGACCGTGCTCCCCCAGATCCCCAGCATGACGAAGCCCAGGTGGGAGACGGAGGAATAGGCGACCAGCCGCTTCAGATCGGGTTGGACCATCGCCACGAGGGCGGCGTACACGATGCCGACGACCGCGAGCGTCGTCATCACCATCCCGGTGGTCTTCGAGAGGGCGAAGGCCGGGACGAATGGAATCGCGAACCGCAGGAAGCCGTAGGTCCCCATCTTGAGCAGGATCACGGCGAGGTCGACCGAGCCGGCGGTTGGCGCCTCGGTGTGCGCATCCGGCAGCCAGGTGTGGAACGGGAAGAGCGGCACCTTGACCGCGAAGGCCAGGGCGAAGGCGACGAACAGCCAGCCGCCCCACGGTGCCATCACGTCGGCATGTTCGAGGAGGTGCGCATAGGCAAACGAGTACGTGCCCGTCGCCTTCCCAACCTGGAAGACCATCCACAGGATCGCCACCAGCATGAGCAGCGACCCGACGAAGGTGTAGATGACGAACTTGGTCGCCGCGTAGAGCCGGTTCGAGCTGCCCCAGATGCCGATCATGAAATACATCGGGATCAGCAGCAGTTCCCAGAAGGTGTAGAAGAGGAAGAGGTCGAGCGAGACGAAGACGCCGAGCATCCCCGCCTTCATCGCGAGGAGCAAGGCATAGAAGCCGCGTTGCTTCTGGTCGATGCTCCGCCAGCTGCCCCAGACGACCAGCGGCATCATCACGACGGAGAGCAGCACCATCAGCACGGAGATGCCGTCGATGCCGACGCGGTAGCCAATGCCGTAGCCGGAGAGCCATGGCACGTCGGTGACGAACTGCATCCCCCCATTGGCGGGATCGAAGGCCCACCAGAGGCCGATGCCGAGGAAGAACTCCAGCAGGGCGACGGTGAGCGCGATCCAGCGCGCCGCCTTGACCGGAAAGAGCAGGACGAGGGGCATCCCGATCAGCGGGAGCACCAGCAGCACGTGCAGGATCCAGCGATCGTAGCCGATGCCAGCGAGGAAGGCGGCCATCGGTCAGCCCACCAGGGTGCGGAGGATGATGACCACCCCGGCCGCGAAGAGGGTGACGTACAGGGCGGTCTGCCCGTTCTGCAATCGCGAGCCGAGCCAGCCGAGACCCTGCGCCAGTCGCGCCGTCCCGCCGACCCCCATTCGATCGACGAGGAACTGGTCGAAGCCCTTCCAGAGCACCGTGCGGGAGAACCACACCGTGGGACCGACGAAGAGCTTGGCGTACAGTTCGTCGATGAAGTACTTGCCGTTGAGCAGGCGCCAGAGCCCCCGTTCAGCCGGCTGCGCCGCGGGGAGCGGAATCGCCTGGCCCAGCGTGATCCGCACCCCGAGGGCGAGCCCGGTCAACGCGATCAGCACGGCGCCGCCGATCAGGTACAACTCCGTGTTGCCATGCGGCAGGACGAGGGGATCCATGAGCTGGGTCGCGCCTTCGGTGACCGGCTCGAGCCAATGCTCCAGCGCCGCGGACCCGCCCACAAAGCTCGGCAGGTTGAGCATTCCGCCCGCGACGCTCAGCACGCCGAGGACGGCGAGCGGCACGGTCATGATCGCCGGCGCCTCGTGCAGATGCGCCTCGACGCCGTCGCCGCTGCGGAACTTGCCGAGGAAGGTCATCGCGATCAGGCGCGCCATGTAGAACGCCGTCATCAGCGCTGCCGCGAGGCCAAGGAGCCACGAGACGAAGTAGACCGGGTTGTGCTCCCCGCGCACGAAGGCGGCGGTGAGAATCTCGTCCTTCGAGAAGAAGCCGGAGAGCGGTGGCACGCCGGCGATCGCCAGCGTCGCCAGCGTCATCAACAGGAAGGTCCACGGCATCGCCTTCCGGAGGCCGCCCATGTTGCGCATGTCCTGGGCGTCGCCGTGCGCATGGGCGTGATGCTGTGCCGAATGCATCGTGTGGATCACGCTGCCGGCGCCGAGGAAGAGCAGCGCCTTGAAGAAGGCGTGCGTCACCAGGTGGAAGATGCCGGCCGAGAAGGCACCGGTCCCCACCCCGAGGAACATGTAGCCGAGCTGCGAGACGGTCGAGTAGGCCAGGACCTTCTTGATGTCGTATTGGCGGAGGCCGATGGTCGCGGCGAAGAACGCCGTCAGCGCACCTGTGATCGCCACCACCTCCAGCGCCACCGGGGCCAGCGCGAAGATCACCCCCGTGCGGACCACCAGGAAGACACCGGCGGTGACCATCGTCGCCGCGTGGATGAGGGCGGAGACCGGCGTCGGGCCGGCCATGGCGTCGGGCAGCCAGACGAAGAGCGGGATCTGCGCCGACTTGCCGGTGCAGCCCAGGAAGAGGAAGAGGGCGATCGTCGTGGCGATGGTGCCGGCGTACGGGAGCACCGCCGGCGCCCGCAGCGCGAGCTGGGCGTAGTCGAGCGTCCCGACGTACCACCAGAGCATGAACATCGCGATGAGCACGCCGAAGTCGCCGATCCGGTTGGCCAGAAAGGCCTTCTTCCCGGCATCCGCATTGGCGTCGATGTCGAACCAGAAGCCGATCAGCAGGTACGAGCAGAGCCCGACACCCTCCCAGCCGATGAAGGAGACCGGCAGCGAGGCACCGAGCACCAGCACCAGCATGAAGGCGACGAAGAGATTCAGGTACGCGAAGTAGCGCGCGTAGCCCGGATCGTCGTGCATGTAGCCGACGGAGAAGAGATGGATCAGCGAGCCGACCCCGGTGATCACGAGCAGGAGGACCACCGAGAGGCGATCCACCTGGAGCGCCAGGTCGATGCTCAGCGCATCGGAGACCGGCATCCATTGCCAGAGCATCACCTTGACCGGTTCCCCGGCACCCGCGGCCGACTCGCGGAAGACCGCCAGCGCGACCGCAAAGGCGCCGAGCAGCACGCCGACACCGATGAGCGAGACCACTCCCTTCGCCTGCGGCCGCTTGAACGCGATGACGCCGTTGGCGACGGCGCCGAGCAACGGCAGGAGGATGGCGAGCCAGATGTATGGCGTCACGCCTCAGCCCTTGAGCAAGTTGAACTGCCGGAGATCGACCGACTGCACATGTCGGAAGATCGCGAGAATGATGGCCAGGCCGACGGCCGCCTCGGCCGCCGCCACCGTCATCACGAAGAAGACCATGATCTGGCCGCTGGTGCCGTGCACCTGCGCCAATGCCACCAGCGCCAGGTTCACGGCGTTGAGCATCAACTCGACGCACATGAAGACGACGATGGCGTTGCGGCGCATCAGCACGCCCACCACGCCGAGTGCGAACAGGACGGCCGAGAGTGCGAGGGAAGGACCGAGCAGCATCAGAGCCTCTTCTTCGCGAGGACGACGGCGCCGATGACGGCCGCCAGCAACAGCACCGAGGTGATCTCGAACGGAATCAGGTACCCCTGGAAGAGCGGCTCCGCGATCCGGCCGACCACCCCGCGCGGATCCGGCATCGCCTGGGCCGCGGAGGGGAAGACGTAGGCGGGGACCGCCATCGAATCGGGCATCGTGGAGAACTCGCGCGCCAGCCGTTCCGGCGAGTAGGCCCTGAGTCGAACGAGTTCGGCACCCATGAACGACGCGATCCCGCCGGCCACCAGCCAGGCCGGCCACCGCTTCCACTCGCGCGGGACCGGCTCGATGTTGAGCAGCATGATCACGAAGAGGAAGAGCACCATCACCGCGCCGGCGTAGACCAGCACCTGGATCGCCGCGATGAATTCCGCGTTCAGCAGGACGTAGATCCCCGCGAGCGCAAACATCGTCGAGACCAGCCAGAGTGCCGACGCGACCGCGTTGGTCCGCGTGATGCAGAGGAGGGCCGATGCCACGGCCCAGGAGGCGAAGATCCAGAAGACGAGCGTGACGGCGTTCATCTCACTCGCCTCGCGGATCGGAGGGATCCCACAGCGACGAGACGGGATGGACCTGCGCCGAGAGCCGCTCCAGATCGTAGACGAAGCGGTCGCGCGAATATTCGGCGTTCTCGTAGTGCACGCCGACATGGATCGCCTCTTCGGGGCAGACTTCCTGGCAGTAGCCGCAGAAGACGCACCGGAACTCGTCGATCTCGTAGATCAGCGGGTAGCGGTTCCCTGCCTCATCCTCGCCCGGCACCAGCTTGATGCAGTTGGCCGGACAGATCTGCGGGCAGAGGCCGCAGGCGACGCACTTGGATCGCCCCTGCTCATCGGTGAGCATCCGGTGGGTCCCGCGCCACCGCGTGGCGAGGCGCCAGTCGTCCGTGCTCTTCTGTTCGGGGTACTGCATGGTGAAGCGCGGCTGGAACATGTGCTTGAACGTCAGCACCATCCCCTTGAGCGTGGCCCGCAGGTACGAGACCTCGCGGTCCGGCCGATGCATCACCTTCACGCCGATGGCCATTACTCCTCCCCGGTGGTGCGCGCGGCCAGTCGGACCGGCCGCATCGGGGTGCTCACACCCCGCACGACCCGGCCACGATCCAGCACGAAGATCAACAGCCACCCCAGGACCACGTTCAACCCGAGCAACCCGAACGCCTGCGCCCGCGGCGTGGTCCAGCCGAGCCCGCGGTCCAGGCCCCAGATCGCCCCGGCCGTCACCAGGATGTAGGCGAGCGCCAGCGGCAGCAGGACCTTCCAGCCCAGCGACATCAGCTGGTCGTAGCGGAAGCGCGGCAGCGTCCAGCGGATCCACATCACGAAGAAGATCCAGAAGAACATCTTGCCGAAGAAGAAGAGATGGGTCACCAGCGTCTGGGCGAGGCCGCCCTGCTGGTCCCAGGTCGTGAACGGGATGTCCCAGCCGCCGAAGAAGAGCGTGGTCAGCATCGCCGAAATCGTCACGATGTGGGCGAACTCGGCGATCATGAACATCGAGAACTTCATCGCCGAGTACTCGGTGTGGTACCCGGTCACCAGCTCCGACTCGGCCTCGGGCAGGTCGAACGGCAGGCGGTTGGTCTCGGCGAAGCCGGCGATGAGGAAGACGAAGAACGAGATGAAGAGCGGGCCGACGAACCAGAGTCCCGCCTGCTGCTTGGCGATGATCTCGCTGAAGGAGACGTTGCCGGTCAGCAGCAGCAGCGGAATGAGCGAGAGCCCCATCGCGACTTCGTAGGAGATCATCTGCGCCGACGCGCGCAAGCCGCCAAGGAGCGAGTACTTGCTGTTCGACGACCAGCCGGCCAGCGCCACGCCGTAGACGCCGAGAGAGGAGATGGCGAGTACGAAGAGGAAACCCACCGGCAGGTCGGCGATCGAGATCGTCATCGGACCGTCGAAGGTGGCACGGCCGATCAGCGGCAGGGTGATGTCGAAGTGGAGCGGCAACGGCGCGGCCAGCGGAATCACCGCCAACAGCATCAGTGCCGGAATGAAGGAGAAGGCCGGCGCCAACATGAAGAGCGCCCCGCTGGCGCCCGCCGGACGGGTCTCTTCCTTGATGAAGTTCTTGAGGCCGTCGGCCGCGGGCTGCAGGATGCCGAAGGGCCCCACCCGGTTCGGGCCCGGCCGGTTCTGCATCCACCCTGCCACCTTCCGCTCCATCAACGTCATCAGCGCGACGCCCACCAGCAACACCGTGAAGATGACGAGCAACCTGATGACGGAAACCAGCAGGAATCCCTTCATGTCGGGACTCATGCCGTCACCCCCGCGCCCGTGACCACGCGGCCGGTGAGGCCCAGGTCGCGGTGCGTCATCCCGGCGAAGGGTGCCAGCGCGCCGAACGCATCGGACGCGGTGGCCGGGGCTTCGCGCTCAGGCGCGTTGAGCGCCCAGGCCTCCCAGCAGACACGCCACGCCGGCCAGGCCATCCCGGGTGCCGGACGCGCCGGGAGGAAGCGCTGGGCACGACCATCGCGATTCACGTAGACACCCTGCTCCTCGACCATCGCGGTGATCGGCAGGACCAGCGCGGCAGGGCCCAGGCGTGGGTCGGCCACGGTGGCGAGGTGCACGACTGCGCCACCCGACGCGACCGACGCCGCCTCGGCGTCATCCAGTTCAACATCCAGCACGACCACCAGCGCCGCACTGGTTGCCGCCGCCACCGCTCCGGCGAAGTCACGACCGATGCCGAGCAGTTCGGCACCGCCAAGATTGGCGGCGCGTTCGGCGCGGAGCGCCAGATTCGGAATGGTCCCGATCGGCGCTTCAGGGCCGAGGGGCACCTTCATGGCGGCGGTGACCCGGTGCCCGCCCAGCAACTGAAGCGCCGCCCCCAACGATTCCACCGACGCGCGGCCACCGGCGAGCAGCACCACGGGCCCTTCGACGTTCCGCACCAGCGCGGCGAGTCCTTCCAGGGCACTCGGCCAGTCGGTGGCGTGGTGGCGGGTGCCGTCGTGCGCCATCGGCGCCTCGACCCGATCCCCACGGTTCATCCAGCGATAGTCCCTGCGGCCGGTGTCACAGATGAAGTGGCGATTGACCTCGAGATTGGCGCGGGGGCGCAAGCGCACCACCGCGTCGTCACGGGTGTCGACCATGATGTTGCATCCCTGCGTGCAGCCGGGGCAGATCGACGCCGTCTTGTCGAGGTCCCAGGCGCGGGCCTTGTGCAGAAAGTCCTTCGAGACGAGCGAGCCGACCGGGCAGAGGTCGACCACGTTGCCGGCCCAATCATGATCGAGCAGCGCGCTCGGATCGATGCCGATATAGGCCCGGTCGCCCCGCTCGGAGACGTTCAGCACCTTCTCGCCGGCGACGTTGCTCATGAAGCGGACGCAACGGGTGCAGAGGATGCAGCGGTTGGCGACGTAGAGGATGTCGGGACCGAAATCCTCGACCGGATTGTAGCGCTTCGGGTAGTCACCATAGCGCGAGGCGGCCTGCCCTTCCTGGAAGACGAAGTCCTGCAGCTCGCACTCACCTGCCTGGTCGCAGACCGGGCAATCGAGCGGGTGGTTGATCAGCAGGAACTCCAACACTCCCTCGCGCGCCTTCTTCGCCGCCGGTGAGTGGACGTGGATCACCTGGCCATCGGCGATCGGCGTCACGCAGGACGGCACCAGCTTCGGGAACTTCTCGATCTCGACCAGGCACATCCGACAGACGGCCGGCGACGGCAGCGAGGGATGGTAGCAGTAGTGCGGGACCAGGACGCCGGCCTGCTTGGCAGCCTCGATGATGGAGGTGCCCTTGGGCACCGTCACCTGCACGCCTTCGATCGTGACCGACACCATCTCGATGGTCATCGGGTCAGACCTCCGCGAGCGACGGCGCGTGCGCGCCAGTGATGTAGGCCTCGAATTCGTGGCGGAACTTGCGAATCCCGCTGACCACCGGTGTCGCGCAGGAATCGCTCAAGACGCAGATGGTCTTCCCCGTCATGTTGTCAGCCAGGTCCATGAGCAGGTCGAGGTCGGACATCTTCCCCTCGCCGCGCAGGATCCGTTCAAGAATGCGCGTGGTCCACGCCGTCCCCTCACGACAGTTGGTGCACTGGGCACAGCTCTCGTGGGCGTAGAAGCGGGCCAGCCGCATGATCTGGTAGACCATGTCGGTCGAGTCGTCCATCACGATCATCCCGCCGGAGCCGAGGAGCGAGCCCTTCGCCGCGATCCCCTCATAGTCGGTGGCACACTCGGCCACCTCGTCGGGTGTCATGATCGGCACCGACGACCCGCCGGGAATCACCGCCTTGAGCGTGCGTCCCGGCAGCATGCCGCCGCAGCAGTCGAAGATCAGTTCCTGCATCGGGAGGCCAAGGGTGATCTCGTAGGTCCCGGGCCGCTGCACGTGTCCGCACACCGATATCAGCTTGGTGCCGGTGCTCTTCGGCGAGGAAAGCGAGAGCGAGGCATACCAGGCGCCGCCGCGGGTCAGGATGTGCGGCACCGCGGCGAGCGTCTCGACGTTGTTGATGGTCGTCGGCAGGCCGAAGAGGCCCGCGACTGCCGGGAAGGGCGGCTTGATGCGCGGATTGCCGCGGCGCCCCTCGATGGCGTTCATCAGCGCCGTCTCCTCGCCGCAGATGTAGGCGCCAGCCCCGCGATGGACGATGACCTCGAGCCGCTTCCCCGAGCCGAAGGCATTGGCGCCCAGGGCGCCGGCGGCATAGGCCTCGTCGACCGCGGCCTGCAGGATGTGATACGGTTCGGTGTACTCGCCGCGGATGAAGATGTAGGCCGTCTCGGCGCGGATGGCGAGCGCCCCGATCGCGCAGCCCTCGATCAACGCATGCGGCGTCCACCGCAGGATCTCGCGATCCTTGAAGGTGCCCGGCTCCGATTCATCGGCGTTGCAGCAGAGGTAGTGCACCTTGCCGTCGTCCTTCGGCATGAACGACCACTTCAGGCCGGTCGGGAAGCCGGCCCCGCCCCGCCCGCGCAACCCCGACGCCTTCACCTGGTCGACGATGGCCTCGGGGGTCATCGTCAGCGCCTGCTGGAGCGCGACGTACCCGCCGCGCGCCACCCAGCCGGCGTAGGTGCGCGCCTCACGATCCCCGAAATGGGTCGAGAGCAGCGGCGTTTCCTTCGGATGGATCGGATGGGGATAGCCCATCAGGGATACCTGGCGAGGAGGGCCGGAATGCTCTCGCGCGTCACCGACTCGATGAAGTCGTCGTTGATCAAGACCGGCGTGTTGAAGGCGCAGGCACCAAGGCATTCCGCCTCGGCCACGGTGAAGCGTCCATCCGGCGACGTGGCGCCAAGTTCGCCGCAGCCCGTGTGTTCGAGGAACGCCTCGAGGACGCCCTCCGCGCCGCAGATGTTGCACGGCGACGTGGTGCAGACCTGGATGAAGTACTTCCCCACCGGGTGCAGGTGGTACATGGTGTAGAACGAGACGACGCCGCGGATGTAGGCCGGCGTGATCCCGAGTTCTCCGGCGATCTCGTGGATCGCTTCCGGGGCGACCCACCCCCGCGCCTCCTGGACCATCCAGAGCGAGGGTAGCAACAGGGCCTGGCGATTGGGATACTTGGTCGCGAGCGCCTCGAGGCGGGCCTTGGTCTCGCCGGTGAACACTGGCTGATACGGCTCGGTGGAGTGGCCGGTCATCGGTCAATCTCTCCCATCACGATGTCCACGCTGGCGTTGATCGCGATGACGTCGGACAGCAGCGCTCCTTCGCAGAGGCGCGGCAGGACGGCAAGGTTGAGGAACGAGGGCGGACGGATGCGCCACCGCACCGGCTTCGCGGTGCCGTCGGAAACGAAGTAGTAGCCCAGCTCACCCTTGGGGTTCTCGGCGCCGAAGTAGACCTCGCCAGCCGGCACCTTGATTCCTTCCATCACCTGCTTGAAGTGGAAGATCATCGCTTCCATGTCGCCCATCGCGCGCGACTTTGGCGGCAGGATGACGCGCGGATCGGCGACGTTCACCGGGCCGGGCTGGATCCGGTCAAGGGCCTGTTCGAGGATGCGCGTCGACTGGAACATTTCCTCGAGGCGGACGCGATAGCGGTCGTAGATGTCGCCGTACTGGCCGATCGGCACGTCAAAGTCGAACTCGTCGTAGCCGAGGTACGGGCGGTCCTTGCGGACATCGTAGTCGACGCCGCTTGCCCGCAGCATCGGGCCGGAGAGCGAGTAGTTGATTGCCTCTTCCGGGCCGAGGACGCCGACGCCCTGCGTCCGCCCGCACCAGATGCCGTTGTTGGTGAACATCGTGTCCACCTCGCGCAGCACCGACGGGAAGTTGCGGACGAACTCGCGCAATCCCGCTTCCCACCCATCCGGCACATCGGCCAGCATCCCGCCGACGCGCGACACGGAGGTCGTGAGCCGGGCGCCGGTCCACGCTTCCTGGAGGTTGTAGATCAGCTCGCGCTGCTGGAACATCCAGAGGAATGGCGTGAAGGCGCCGAGATCGATGCCGGTGGTGCCGAGCCAGACGAGGTGCGAGATGATCCGGCTCATCTCGCAGGCGATCACGCGCAGGTACCGGCAGCGCTCGGTGATCTCGATCCCCATCATCGCCTCGACCGCCATCGCGAGGGCGACGTTGTTGGCCATCGGGGCGAGATAGTCGGTGCGGTCGGTGAGCGGGATGATCTGGTTGTACTGCCGGTACTCCCCGAGCTTCTCGAAGCCGGAGTGGAGGTAGCCGACGTGCGGGATCACCCGCTTGACCGTCTCGCCTTCGAGTTCGACCACAAGCCGAAGCACGCCGTGTGTCGCCGGGTGTTGCGGGCCGATGTTGACCAGCATGTGTTCGGCGCCGAAGTCGTCGGAGACGGACTCGCTCGGGCGGCGGGCCACGCCGAGGGGGATGTTGCGGACCTTGCCGTCGGCGCCGATCGTCGGCGTGCTCATCGAGAGCTCGAGCGTGCGGCGACTCACGACGCCCCCTCCTTGGTCCGGGTCAGCAGACGCGCCTGCATGTCGGCCGGGAGTTCCTGGTAGGCGTCGGCAATGGACAGCTCTTCCATCGAGTAGTGGGCCTCGGGATTCGCGGCGAGCGCCTGCAGCGTCTGTTCGGCCCGCGACCGGTGGCCGCGGAGCGGGAAGGACTTCCGGAGTGGATGCCCCTCGGAGTAGGTCTCCCACATCAGGATGCGGCGGAGATCGCCGTGGCCGGCGAAGACGACGCCGAACATGTCCCACGCCTCACGCTCCAGCCACTCGGCGCCCTTCCAGAGATCCGTCACCGTGGCGACCTCGAGGCGAGCGGTCGGGTCGAGGGCGATCTTGACGCGGAGATCGACACGACGCGCCAGCGACCGCAACTGATAGACGACCTCGAGCGGCCGTTCAGGATCGCGGTATTCGACGGCGGTGATATCGGTGAGGTAGTCGAACGCCTGGGCGGGATCCTGCTGGAGCCATTCCAGGATGTCGTGGGCACGGGCCGCGGCGACCTGGACCACCTGCTGGCCCGAGTGGAGGGCGGTCCGTTCGATCGCGGTCCCCCAGCGCTCGCGAAGCGCAGCCACCGTCGCGGCGGCTCCCAGGGCGGCGCGTTCCGCCGGGGTGCCGGCGGGGTCGCCTGCGCTCATCCCGACCTCGTCTGGCTGACCGAATTGCCGAACGGCTCCGAGACCTCGTTGATCTCGTCGGGGCGGCGGAAGAGGCCGTCGGCCTGGACCAGGTGCTCCACGCGGAGCATCGGGTCGACCATCGACTCCTGCTTGATCTTCTTCTGGAGCATCAGGATGCCGTACAGCAGCCCTTCCGGTCGCGGTGGGCAGCCGGGAACGTAGACGTCGACCGGAATGATCGTGTCGATCCCCTGCACCATCGCGTAGGTGTCGAAGATGCCGCCAGTCGAGGCGCAGGCGCCCATCGAGATGGCCCACTTCGGCTGGGGCATCTGGTCCCAGATCCGGCGAATGACGGGCGCCAGCTTGAACGGGAGGCGTCCGGCGCAGATCAGGACATCGGCCTGCCGAGGGGAGAAGCTCTGGCGCTCCATCCCGAAGCGGGAGATGTCGTAGCGCGAGGCGGCGGTGGCCATGTACTCGATCGCGCAGCAGGCCGTGCCAAACGGCATCGGCCAGAGCGAGTTGGAGCGGGCCCAGTTGGCGAGGAAGTCGAGGCGGGTCGTGACCCAGTTGGGCGAGGTCAACTCCAGCGACTCATCGCTGCCCATCGGCGGCGGCAGGGTCAATCCCATTGCAGCGCTCCCCGCTTCCAGATGTAGACATAGCCGACCGCCAGGATGAGCACGAAGGTCAGCATTTCGATGAAGAGCACCCCGCCCAGCTCCCGGAACTGCTGAAACGCCACGGCCCACGGCACCATGAACACGGTCTCGATGTCGAAGACGATGAACAGCATGGCGATCAGGTAGAACTTGACCGAGAAGCGCTCGCGGGCATCGCCGAGGACGGGCATCCCGGATTCGTAGGCAGCGAGCTTGACGGCGGTGGGACGGGACGAGGAGAGGAAGTGCGAGAGGCCAATGATCAGGGCGGCGTTGGCCGCCACGAAGAGGAGCAGCATGAGAATCGGGATGTACGGCTGCAGCACGCCTTGCCCCCTCTCGTGAAATGTTTCACAATCCCGACCAAAATACCGCCCTTGGGGGACGATTTCAACCAGAGGGAGGCGGTGCATTGGCGGACTGGCACCCATATATTCCCCGCCGTTGAACCGCGCTCCCCTCCAGTCCCCACCCCCACCTCGGCAGGCGCTGATGTCCATCAAGTCGGACCGCTGGATCCGCCGCATGGCGACCGAACACGGCATGATCGAGCCCTTCACGGACGGGCAGGTCCGCGCCGGCGGCATCTCCTACGGCGTCTCGTCCTACGGCTACGACATGCGCGTTGCCAACGAGTTCAAGATCTTCACCAATGCCCTCTCGGCCATTGTCGACCCGAAGCACTTCGACGAGAAGAGCTTCGTGGAGTTCACCGGCGACGTCTGCGTCGTGCCGCCGAACTCCTTCGCGCTGGCCCGATCGGTGGAGTATTTCCGGATTCCGCGGAACGTGCTGACCATTTGCGTCGGCAAGTCGACCTACGCCCGATGCGGCATCATCACCAACGTGACGCCCTTCGAGCCGGAGTGGGAAGGCCACGTCACGCTGGAGATCAGCAACACGACGCCGCTCCCCGCCCGCGTCTACGCCAACGAGGGGATCTGCCAGGTGCTCTTCTTCGAGGCGGACGCGGACGATGTCTGCGAGACGAGCTACGCGGACAAGAAGGGGAAGTATCAGGCACAGCGTGGGGTGACGTTGCCGAGACTGTAGGCGAACGGCGAACAGCGAACAGCGGGGTGTCCGGGGAATGCTTCCCGAGACACCCCGCTCTTCATTTCCGCCGTTCGCCGTTCGCTATCTACTGGAACTGCAAATTCCGCTCGAAATCCGCCGGACTCGTCGCCGCCGCCTTGGCGACCTCCAGCGAGATCTGCTGCGCGGAGTACAGCTCCGTGAGGTGCTGATCGAAGGTCTGCATGCCGTACTGCGTGCGGCCGGCCGCGATGTGGTCCCGGATCTCGCTGGTCATCTGCGAATTGGCGATGCAGTCGGCGATCGTCGGCGTGTTGCGCATCACCTCGGCCGCCACCACGCGCCCCTGGCCATCCGCCCGCGGCAGGAGCCGCTGCGAAATCACCGCCCGGAGCGACTCCGCCAGGCGGAGGCGGACGGCGGTCTGTTCATTCGGGTCGAAGACGGAGACCAGGCGCGCAATGGTGCGCTGGGCATCCGTCGTGTGCACGGTACTGAAGACGAGGTGCCCCGTCTCGGCGGCCTTGAGGGCGATGTCAATCGTGGCGCGGTCGCGCATTTCGCCGACGAGGATCACATCGGGATCCTGCCGGAGCGCGGCGCGCAGCGCCATCTCGAACGACTGGGTGTCGGAGCCGATCTCGCGCTGGATGACGTTGCTGCGGTCATCGCGGTGCAGGAACTCGATCGGGTCCTCGATCGTGACGATCTTGCCGGCTCGCCGGTGGTTCACGTACGCGATCATCGAGGCGAGCGTCGTCGACTTGCCGCTGCCCGTCGTCCCGGTCAGAAGCACGAGTCCGCGTTCTTCCATCGCGATGTCTGCGAGCACCGTCGGGAGACCGAGTTGCTCGAAGTCGGGGATCTGGTCGGCAATGGCACGGAGCACCGCGGAGACCGAGCCGCGCTGACTGCAGAGATTGACGCGGAACCGACCAACACCCTGGACCGAGTAGGAGCAATCGACATCCTGCAGCTGGTCGAGGACCGCATCCACCGTCTCGGCGGTGGCCTTGCGGGCATTCAGCAGGATGTGGCCGGCCAGCTGCCGCGTCTCGACCGAGGTGAGCGGCGGAACGCCAGCCACCGGCGCGATCGCCCCGCGTAGACGCATCCGGTACGGACCGCCCGCACAGATGTGCACGTCGGACGCACCCAGCTCGTGCGCCTTGCGGAGGATGAGGTTGAAGGTCTCGATCAGGGACATGCGGCTTCCGGGCACGGGGGGCTTCAGACGATTCCAGCCCTCCTGACCAGCACAGCCCGTGCCGGACCCCAACTGTCGAGCTTCTTGACGATCGGGCTCAGGCCTGCAGCCGGCGGCTCTCCGCCACCGTCCGCCAAATCCCCAATTCTCCCTCCATGACTCGGCTCACCTCGGCCGCCACCGCGCCAACCTCGAGCAATTCGATCGGCTGGACCCAGCGCATCCGGTCGGCCAGCCGCCCAAGCTGTGGCGCAATGCCTCCGGAGCGCAGGACGGTTCCCTCGAAGTCCGCCGTACCGAGGAAGCCGTGGATACCGGCCGCCAGCGCCGGCAGGGTGACCGCTGCCGCGTGGAGCGACGGGTTGATGATCTCCTCGGCCTCAAGGATCCGCGGGGCCGACCAACCCAGCAGATCCGCCGTGACGAAGCCGACCATTCCTGAGAGCCGAGCCAACGCGAGGAGCACCGCGAGCACCACGAATCGCTCGGCCCAGGCCTCCAGCGGATGATGGATCTTGGCCGATCGCGTGGCGACCGCCTCATGAAAACGCTGCTGTGGCAGCAGCTCGGCGTCGAGGAACCAGTCCCGCGTAGCGGCGGTATGCGCAGCGTCAAGCGTCCCGCCGATCAGCCCGGCGTCCCGTGCGACGGCGCGGAGGTACCAGGCCACCCACCCCTCCCGATCGGCCCCATGCTGCGTTGCGGCGCGAACCGCCTCCGGCACCCGCACCAGCGGTGTGGTCCGGGCCAGCGGCCACAGCATCGCCAGATGGCGAATTCGCTCGGCAAGCGAGCGGAACTGCAGCCAGCGATCCTGCGAACGTGCCTGCCGCCCTCGCCGAACGAAGTAGAGCACCACGAGCAGCAACAGCACCTCGCCTGCCTCCGGGACAGGGCCCAGGGCCTCGAACTCTGCCGCCCCGATCCCCGCCGCCATGACGGCGAAGACCGTGAGCAGAAAGATCGCCGTGAATGACTGCCGGAACGCGGCGCCATACCAGACGGCCGCCGTGTCGGCCCAGCCGTGGGCGTCGGCAAACCTCGCGGTGACCTCCACGCGCCGCTCACTGGGGAGCGCGGTCCAGGCCCGGCGCCATTCCTCGCCGCATGCCTCACCAGGCTGATCGGGAATGGCCCCGCCAGCGGGTGCCTTCGTCCCGGCCGCGAAGTGCACGAGGCGGTCGTACAGTCGCGAGCGTGGTCGGCGCGGGAAGTCGCCAGTCAGGAATTGCCCGAGAATGGGATCGGGGGTGGGGGCGGCGAGCAGGGCCGTGAGCATGGCAGGGAGCCGAGTCAGTCCGTGCGCCCGCCCTTCGTCCGACTCGCGGAGCTCCTCCAGCCACGGCGCGCTGGGCATCAGGGGATCGATGCGGATGATCGGGACCGCGTCGCGTCGGGCGTGCTGGACCACCTCGGCGGTGCCGCCGACGCCACGGGCCCGCGCCCCATCCCACACCGCGATCAAGAGATCCGCCTGCTCCACCAGGACCTTCGCCAGTGGCACGTACGCATCGTACCGCCCGGCCACGCCGTCGAGCACCGTGACCGTCGCACACCCCTCCAGCGCGGCGCGCAGCGCCTCCTGCGTGGCGGCGTGATGCCCCTCGACCGGAAAGGGCAGGACGGCATGCACCGCCCAGGATGCTTCGGCGTGTGCCGCATCGACGGCATCGCGATCCGTGCCGTCGGCCATCCCGGTCAGCAGCGTCAGCCGCGGTCCGTCCGACCGATAGTGCCGCACATCCGTCGTGGCCGCGACGGCGCTTTCTCGCACCTGCCGGAGGAGTCGCCCCAGGGTCCCGCGGAGCAGGCCGCGGTCCACCCCTTCGAGCCGCTCGGCCCGGTGGCCGACCACGCCGACTCGAATGGCGACGCGGGGCCGGAGGTCGGCGCGGACGGGCTGGGGGGTGGCAGCGGGCATGGGGGCAGGGTCGGAGGGTGGTTGATGCGCTGGAGCCTTCCCCAGATCTAACCGCCGCGAGGCCGCCCCGGAAGGCGCGCTGCCGGTTGCGGGCCTGCCCGGTGGGAGCGATGTTCTTGCTCTCCTCCCTCCCCCGCGGTCCATGGCCCACGACGTCTTCATTTCCTACTCCAGCACCGACCAGCCGGCGGCGCTCGCCGTGTTGCACGGACTCGAGAGTGCCGGCATCCGCTGCTGGATCGCGCCACGCGACATTCCCGCGGGCGCAATCTGGGCCAAGTCGATCATGGAGGGGATCAGCGGCTGCCGCGTCCTGGTGGTGGTGTTCTCCACCAACGCGAACCGTTCCGAGCACGTGATCAACGAGGTGGACGCCGCGGTCCGCAAGGGCGCGATCATCATTCCATTCCGCATCGAGGATGTGATGCCGGATGGCGCGATGGAATACCACCTGCGCACGCGTCACTGGCTCGACGCACTCACGCCGGACCTGCAGCGCCACACGGAATTGCTGGCCGAGAAGATCCAGCCGCTGCTCGCCGCACCGGGTGGCACGGGACCCACGCCGACGGCGCCGCCCCGTCCGATCCCCGAAGGGCTGCCGAAGCGGCGGGTGAAGAAGGGGCCGCCGCGCCAGTGGCGTCGGTATCGCACGCCGGCCGCGCTCCTCGGCATCGTCCTGCTTGGCGGGGGATGGTATGCCACCCGCGCCCGGCCCAAGGAGGGCGTGCAGTTCGAAGTGAGGGAAGTGTCGAGCAGTGGCGGCACCGCGCTCTCCGTCCGCGTCACCGGGGCCGCGATGCGTTTCTTCGAAGGCCCGCGCGAAACCCCGACGTTGACCACCCGCGCGTACGCCGACTCCTTCGCGATCGGCCGGGCACGCTACCTCTATCCCGAACTCAAGCTGACCTACGACGCCCCGGGACGAGACTTCACGATCCCGTTCTCGTGCACCGTGACACGTGATGGCGGCACGGTGATCACCACGATCGCCATTGTGGCGAAGTTGCAGGCTGCATGGACCGAGAGCTACCACACCAACGGATACGGCCGTGACACGCCCGGCTGGTGGCAGCTCGGGCGGCACGAAGTGCGGTGCTACTATGGCGAGGAGTTGATCTTCCGCAACTGGTTCCGCATCGTGGCGTCCGGTGATGCTGCGGCATCGCCTGCCGCCAATGGACCGGTCGCCACCGCCGAACCCTTGGCGAGCATCCATGCGCGGGTGCGACGGATCACGCTCTTCCCCTCCGGTCGTCAATTGCCGCCAGAGGCCTCGCAGAGTCCGACCACAACCTTCGAGTCCGCACAGACCACCTACATCGGCGCCAAGGTGCTGCTCAACCACGACGCACCGGGCCGTCGGCTGCAGGCGGCCCTCACCTGCCGCTTTCTCCGCGACGGTACCACGGAACTGGGCCGGGCCACGCTCCGCTACGACATTCAGCCAACGTGGACCTCGACCTGGGCGGCGATCCCGTTCGGCCGCGAAACGGCGGGCGGCTGGCCGGCGGGGCAATATCTGATCGCCTGTGACGACGGACAGCGCACCCTCGCCCAGCAGCGGTTCACGCTGCGCTGAGGGTCAAGCGGTTCAGCGCCGTGGCGGCAGCGCGGCGCGGGCCGCATCGACGGCCTTTGCTGCGTTCTGAATCCGCTCGGCCAGTTCCTTCGACTCGGCGGCAGCGCGCGCCGAGTCGTGGTCTCGCAGCGCCTCGACCACGCCGGGGAACTGGACATTGGCATAGCCGTTGTCGCGATCGGACGCGAAGATCAGGTTCTTCAACAGCGGCCGCCCCACCAATCCACTCGGCCGTGCCAGCAGCGGCTCCACGTGCCGAAGCAGACGATTGGCCTCCGCAAGGGTCCCCAGGTCCGGGTTGGTCGCCAAGAGGGCGTCACGCGCCGAGGTGAACCGTGCACCGGCCGCCTCGAGTTCGCGCGCAGCCGCCGCGACGCCATCCAGTTCGCCACCAATGGTGGCCGCCCCTGGCTCACGACGCGTGCGCTCGACCAGCGTGATGAGATACGCCCCGAGCATGCCGTGATCGAGCGGGACCACGGCCGCATTCGCCAGCCGGGACAGGATCACCGAAGAGAGCTGTCCCGCCGCCACATGACTCAGATATCCCGGATCGCCGAACCGCTCCATCCAGGTGTAGCTGTCATAGGCGCTGTGATAGACACCGCCGGGGCCGCCGAAGCCGAACTCGATCGACGGCAGGCCGAGCATGTTGTAGAAGCCGGCAAAGTCCGATCCGCCGCCGAGATCACCGACGGGCGGGAGCGGCCGCTGCGTCGTGACCGTGCGCTGCGCCCAGTCACGGTAGACCGAGCCGGTATCCCCGGGCTGACGGATCCCCTGCGTCGCATCGCGGAGGAACGCCGCCAGCGAGGCCGTCCCGCCGGCACCGAACGAACGGCCGGACGCGGCCACATCCTGATTCAGGTAGGCGACCGCATTGGCCGACAGGGTGTCGCGCATCAACTCGACCCACTCGGTCGACCCGACCAACCCCCACTCCTCGGCATCCCATGTGGCGAAGACGATCGTCCGCAGCGGACGGTGGCCCGCCTTGAGTGCGGCGCCCCACGCCTCGGCCGCCTCGAGAATCGAGACGACTCCGGAGACGTTGTCGGCCGCACCCGGTCCCCAGGCATCGCGATGCCCGCCCACGATGACCATCTCGTCGGGAAACTGCGACCCGCGGATCACGCCGAACGTGTTGACGATGGTCTTGTAGGCGCGCTCGCCACGCTCGGGCCAGAGCGCGACACGCGCCTGCACCTTGTCGTCGCCGACGTGATAACGGAACGCCAGGCCACCTTGCCAGCCGGCGGGCACCGAGAGCCCACGCATCTCGCCGAGCAGCTGGCCGGCGTTGCCATAGGAAATGGGAACCACCGGAATCTTCGGCAACCCGAGGGTCTCCAGGGCAGCGCGCTTCGCATCGACCGTGGACGGCCACCCCGGCGTCGTCGGGTCGCCGAAGCCGTTGTAGATCGAGCCGCGCTGCACACCCGTCGCGGGCCGCATCGGGCCCTCGGGGTACACGTCGCCCTGCGTGAAGCCGTCATCGAGGGGATCACTGTAGATCAGCAGCCCGATGGCACCGCGCGCTTCGGCCTCGCGCGCCTTGATGCCACGAAACGACCGCCCATAGCGCGCGATGGCGATGCGACCCTTCACCGATACACCGAGTGAATCAAGCGTGGCATAATCGGCGGGAAGGCCATAATTCACGTACACCAGCGGTGCGCGCACATCACCGGCGCCGGCGTTGCCATTCATCGCGGGCCACCGCTGCAGTCCGGTGGTCGGATCGCCCGCAATCGCCGGTTCGCTGAGGTCGAGGCGACGACGCGTCGGGGTGAGCCGTTCGACCACCGTCGAGTCGTGGTACGGGAGATAGACGCGGAACGGCACGCGCATCGTGTCCAGTCCGTACGATGCCATCGTCGTGAGGACGTAGTCCGCGGTGGCGCGCTGCGCTGGCGTGCCCGCGATGTGGGGCCGCGCCGCCAGCGTCCGCGCATGGGTGCGCGCGGTGGCCACGTCGGGAACCCCGAGCAGCCGCGCCTCGAGCGCCGCTTCGCGTGCTGCGCCGAGGGGCGTGAAGCCGGTGATGGCACCCTGCGCCGTGGCGATCGTCGGTGCGGCCAGCAGGGCGAGTCCAGCGAGGAGGCGCTTCATGATCATGGTGCGATCGTCCCGGTGATGTCGTAGATCCGAAGTTCCGGGGTATTGGTGCCCCCGGGATTCTTGGCGGTGAAGACATAGGTGCGGCCATTGATCACCGCGATCTCGCCGGTGTGCAACCCCTCGGCCACGACGATCGAGCCACGCAACACCGGGGCACGCGGATCGGCGAGCGAGTACACGTACAGACCGGCACCTGCCCCTCCCTCGACGGTCGCCACGAGCGCCACGCTGCCCGGCGTGACGGCGACATCACTCACCGTCGTGGCATTCGGAATCGGAATTTCGAGGATCGGCGCCGGGGTGGGGCCGCCCACGTCCCAGATGCGGATGCTGTTGCCCCGCACGCCGCGATTGCCCCAACCGCCCGTGTAGGCCGTCGTCCCGGTGATCCAGAGGTCGGAAACATACTGCGTGGGCACGTTGTTGCCGCCGCCGAGGGTGGCGAGCGTCAACGGGTCAAGCACCCAGAGGCCGCTGAGCATGTCCGTGGCGTACAGGCGGCCACCAGCGAGCATCACGCCCCAGATGTAGGTGTTGTTGCTGCCACCGGGCTGCACCTGCGCCACGATCCGGCTCGACATGTCGCCCGTGAGGGTGCCGGACACATCCACCGCGATGACACCCCCATTGTAGTACGCGGCATAGAGAATCTGCCGCGCCTCGTCCATCCAGAAATTGTGCGTCCCGGCCCCAGGCACGTGAATGAAACCGACCTCGACCGGAGCGGCGAGGTTGCTGACGTCCACGATGTGGATGTCGCCCGACGATGCCACGCCGACGGTGCCCGGGCCTTCCTGGCCGATGAACAGGTACTTCTTCTGATTGGTGACCGGGTTGTGGAACCACCAGGCGTTGTGCACCTGCGCGCCGCCCGCCACCCCGTTGGCGCTGGTGATCAACCGCGAGACAAGCTCCGGGTTGTTGGGCGTGCCACCGCGGACGCCGTTGCCGACATCGTAGATGTAGACGCCGGCATTCCAGGCACAGACGAACGCCAGCCCGTCGCGCACGAAGGTATCGTGATGCCCGTACGTTGCCGGCACGCCGACCGACGCCACCAGGACCGGCGTCCGATTCACGACGGCACTCGTCGCGGTCGCGGAAAAGACGATTTCCGGGGTGCCCTGCGTCACCGTGGCGCGTGCCGAGTTGGTGCCGGCGTTGGCGCCCAGCGTGAGCACGGCCGTCGCCTCGCCGAGCGCATTGGTGACCCCTTCACCCGGCGTGATGTTTCCCCCGCCAAGGATCGGGTTCCAGCGCACTCGCCGTCCGGCGACGGGCACGCCCATCTCGTCCTTGACGAGGATCTTGAACGGCTGCAGCGCCGTGCTGACAGAGGCCGACTGATTGTCGCCGGCCACCATGGTCACGAAGACCTGGGGCTCGGAGGCGACGGGGGCCGTCCCGCAACCGGCGACGACCAGCATGAGCAAGGCGAGTCGGGGGGCTCGAAGCATCGGGACCTTCTGCGGGAGGTGAGTCAGGGAATGTGGTGCTGATGGTCCGGATCGGTGGCGAGGACGCCGTAGCGACCCATGCGGTGGTGACGCATTCCCCACCCGACGACCACACCGATTGAAAGCTGCCGCACGGAGGTCCCGCCATACAGGCGGACGGGGTCGAAGATGCCGGCGTCGAGCTTTTCCACGTCGCCGAACGTCGCCTCGATGAATGGCGTCGCCCGGAACGGGAGCGCGGGGTCGCGGAGTTCGCGCGCCACGCGGACCGTGTGCAGCGTCCAGCGTCCGATGCCGAGAATGCTGTTCTCAAGATGCGGTCGGAGCGACCGGAACGGATCGAGGAGGCGCTCCTCCTCCGGCCGATCCGTCGCCTCGAAGCGATACCCTGCTGACCAGGGACCACGGCGGATGCTCCCCTCGGCCAGCACTGACAGGAAGACGAAGGTCCCCTCCAGTTCGCTGGTACGAGCCCACTCGGCCATCAGGTAGCGCGTGCCCCAGCTCGGGGCATCCTGCCACCGCAGCGAAGCCGACGCCTTCTCGGCCCGACCGCCAGCTGCAGGCCGATGCTCCGGGGAAAGTATCGACGCCACCGATCCCTGGAGTTCGAGTCCCGTCAGGGGGCGCACCGTGACCCGCAGCGCTCGTGAATCGCCGAAGCGCCACTGCCCGTCAGGGAGTCGCAACAGCGGCCACTGTGACGGATGCTCAGGCTCATCGCCGTTGAAGAGCGCCCCCTCGACCGTCACCGGGCCATGATCGACCTGGCCGATGACGACGGCGCGCTCGAGTACCTGTGACAGGTGGTGGTTCACCGGGTAGCGGAGGAACGGCCGCACCATCGGATCGTCGGTGCCGAACGGGACGAAGCCCTTCCCCGCCACCAACCCGAGCCGGGTGCCGCGCCGTGCCGTCCCCAGCAGGTCTGGCGTCCCGAGGAGCAGTTCATGGACCGTGGTGTGCGGATGTCGCCGGTCGACGAAGCCCTCACCCCAACCGCCAGGGGTCAACTCGCCGCCCGGGATGGTGATGCTCTCGAAGTTCAGGGTGAGTGTCCCCTGCAGCCGTCCGCCGGCGGCGCTGAGCAGCGCCATCGCCACCGGCTGGACCAGGCGCACCTCGGTGAGCGAGCCGCCACTGGGAATGGGGTCGACCGACGTCGCCACGCCGACCCCTTGGGCCATCGGCGTAAGCCGGACGCTCGACTGGGCGGAGAGCGCGTTTGCGCCCCCGCCCAGTGCGGTCACCACGACCAGCGCCAGCCTGCGCCAGCTCACATCACGCCTGAGGCTGCGTGCGCTCCGGCCCGCTCACCAAGGGAGGCGCGCAGGTATTCGCGATTGAGGAAGGCGATGTTCTCGATCGAGATCTCCTTCGGGCAGGCGGCTTCGCACTCGCCGAAGTTGGTGCAGCCCCCGAAGCCCTCCTCGTCCATCGCGTTCACCATTGCCAGCACCCGACGCTCGCGCTCCGGCTGGCCCTGCGGCAGCAGTCCGAGGTGAGTCACCTTCGCCGAGGTGAAGAGCATCGCCGAGGCATTGGGGCAGGCCGCGACGCAGGCACCGCAGCCGATGCAGGCGGCAGCATCCATCGCGCGGTCGGAGTCCTCCTTCGCGATCGGGATCGCATTGCCGTCGGGCGGCGCGCCGGTCGGCACCGAGACGAAGCCGCCAGCCTGGATGATCCGATCGAACGGCGAGCGATCGACGACGAGGTCGCGCAGCACCGGGAAGGCCTTGGCGCGCCACGGCTCGATCGCGATCACGTCGCCGTCCTTGAAGCTCCGCATGTGGAGCTGGCAGGTGGTGACGCCACGCTTCGGACCATGCGGCGCCCCGTTGATCACCAGCGAGCACATGCCGCAGATCCCCTCGCGACAATCATGGTCGAACGCGATCGGCTCCTCGCCGCGGCCCTGCAACTCCTCGTTGACGACGTCGAGCATCTCGAGGAATGACATGTGCTCGTTGGCCGTTGCCGCGTAGGTCTTGAAGGCCCCGGTCGCCCCGGGGCCGGCCTGGCGCCATACCTTGAGGGTCAGCTTCATGTCGCTCACTTGTAGCTCCGCGTCGCGAGCTTGACGAATTCGAAGTTCAGCTCTTCCTGGTGGCGGAGCGGGGCCTTCCCCGCTCCCTGATATTCCCACACGGCGGCGTGCGCAAAGTGCTCGTCGTCGCGCAGCGCCTCGCCGTCCTCGGTCTGATACTCGGTCCGGAAGTGTCCGCCGCACGATTCTTCCCGTTCCAGCGCGTCGCGACACATCAGCTCGGCAAACTCCATGTAGTCCGCCACGCGCCCCGCCTGCTCGAGCGCCTGGTTCAGCGCCGCGCCGGAGCCGAGCACTTTCAGGTTGCTCCAGAACTCGGCCCGCAGCTCCGGAATGCGCTTGAGCGCCTCCTGCAGCCCGGCCTTGTCGCGCGCCATGCCACACTTCTCCCACATCAGGTGCCCGAGCTCGCGATGGAAGGAATCCACCGTCCGAGTGCCCTTGATGTCGAGGAAGCGCTGCGTCGCGGCGCGCACTTCCGCCTCCGCGGCCTTGAACGCCTCGTGCGAGGTGTCGATCGGGGCGAGCTTCGTGCCGGCGAGATAGTCGCCGATCGTGTAGGGCAGCACGAAGTAGCCGTCGGCGAGCCCCTGCATCAGCGCGGAGGCGCCGAGGCGATTCGCGCCGTGGTCGGAGAAGTTGGCCTCGCCAATCACGTGCAGTCCCGGCAGCGTGCTCATCAGGTTGTAGTCGACCCAGAGCCCGCCCATGGTGTAGTGCACCGCCGGGTAGATCCGCATCGGCACCTGATACGGGTTCTCGCCGGTGATCTGCTGGTACATGTCGAAGAGGTTGCCGTACCGCTCGCGAATCGTTGCCTCGCCGAGTCGCGCGATCGCGGCCGAGAAATCGAGATAGACGCCGCGCCCACCGGGCCCGACGCCCCGGCCGTCGTCGCAGGCTTCCTTGGCGGCGCGGGACGAGATGTCGCGCGGTGCCAGGTTGCCGTAGCTCGGGTACTTCCGCTCGAGGTAGTAGTCGCGCTCGGCCTCGGGGATCTGCCCCGGGGCCCGCGTGTCGCCCTGCTTGAGCGGCACCCAGACGCGACCGTCGTTCCGGAGCGACTCCGACATCAGCGTGAGCTTCGACTGGTAGTCGCCGCTCACCGGAATGCAGGTCGGATGAATCTGCGTGAAGCACGGGTTCGCAAAGCCGGCACCGCGCTTGTAGGCGCGGTACGCCGCCGTCACGTTGGCGCCCTTGGCGTTGGTCGAGAGGTAGAAGACGTTGCCATACCCGCCGGTGCCGAGCACCACGGCGTGCGCGGCGTGCGAGGAGACCTCGCCGCTGACCAGATCGCGCACCACGATGCCGCGCGCCTTCCCGTCGACGACCACGACATCGAGCATCTCGTGGCGGCTGTACATCTTGACCGCGCCGAGGCCGATCTGCCGCTCGAGCGCCTGATAGGCGCCGATGAGGAGCTGCTGGCCGGTCTGGCCACGGGCGTAGAACGTCCGAGAGACCTGCGCGCCGCCGAAGGAACGGTTCGCGAGCATGCCGCCGTAATCGCGCGCGAAGGGAACACCCTGCGCCACGCACTGGTCGATGATGTTGACCGACACCTCGGCCAGGCGATAGACGTTGGCCTCGCGGGCGCGGAAGTCGCCGCCCTTGATGGTGTCTTTGAAGAGCCGCTCGACCGAGTCGCCGTCGTTCTGGTAGTTCTTGGCGGCGTTGATGCCGCCCTGGGCCGCGATCGAGTGGGCCCGGCGCGGCGAGTCCTGGAAGCAGAAGCAGGAGACCTGGTAGCCGAGCTCGGCCAACGAGGCCGCCGCCGAGGCCCCGGCGAGGCCGGAGCCGACGACGATGACGTGGAACTTCCGCTTGTTGGCCGGCGACACGAGCCGCACGTCGGCGCGATGGCGATCCCACTTCGCGTCGAGCGGTCCGGCCGGGATCTTGGCGTCGAAATTCATGACTGTGCTACCCCGGTTGTCAGCGCAGGAGCCCGAAGAGGGCGGCAAGCGGAATGGAGAGGAAGCCGCCGGCCACCAGCAGCGTGAGCCCGACCGCGATCGTGGTGCGGGTCCGATTCCAGGCCGGGTGATTGAGCCCGAGGGTCTGGAAGACCGACCAGATACCATGCCAGAAGTGGGCGCCGATGGCGACCATCGTCACGGCATAGAACGCCGCCGTCCATTGCACCTGCATGCCGCGGATCAGATTCCGCCCGACCTGGCCGGGATAGAAATCCGGATGCAGTGTCCCGGTGGTGAAATGGAGGATGTGAAAGACGATGAAGACCAGGATCAGGACCCCGCCCCAGCGCATCGTCCGGGCGGCATAGGTCGACACCTGCCGTTCCGACTGGCTGTAGGCCTGCGGCCGGGCCCGTCGCGCCATCTGGGTCAGCTGGTAGGCGGCGAGGATGTGGATGCCGACCATAGCGAGGAGTCCGGCACGCGCCACCCAGAGCAGTGCCCCGAAGGAGCGCAGCCACTCGGCGTAGTGGTCCAGCTTCGCCGGGTCGACGAAGATCAGGACATTCGACGCCATGTGGGACACCAGAAATCCCACCAGCACCAGCCCGCTCACCGCCATGGCGACCTTCTTGCCGATCGCCGTCTGCCAGAGTGCCTCGAGTCGATTCATCCGGCGCTCAGACGATCGCCTGGATCGACCGCACCGATTCGGCCGAGGCATGCAGCGCCGTCCGCTCGTCGTCGGTCAGCGTGATCGCGATGATCCGCTCAAGCCCGCCGCGACCGAGGACGCACGGCACGCCGCAGTAGACGTCGGTGAGGCCGAATTCGCCCTGCAGCCACGCCGAGCATGGCAGGACCCGCTTCTTGTCGAGGACGATCGCCTCGACCATCTGGACTGCCGCCGCACTCGGCGCATAGTAGGCCGAGCCGGTCTTCAGGTGCGCCACGATTTCTGCTCCACCGTTCCGCGCGCGCAGGACGATGGGGTCGAGGACCTCGGGCGTGAGCAACTGGGTGACCGGGATCCCGGAGACGGTCGTGTACGACACGAGCGGCACCATGGTGTCGCCGTGGCCGCCGAGGACCATCGCCTGGATGTCCTCGACCGACACGCCCATCGCCTCGGAGAGGAACATCCGGTAACGCGCCGTGTCGAGGACGCCGGCCATGCCGATCACCCGCTCGCGCGGGAAGCCGGTCGCCTGGCGCATCACGTAGCACATCGCGTCGAGGGGATTGGAGACGACGATCACGATCGCGTTGGGTGCGACCTGCTTGATCTGTTCGCCGACGGAGCGGACGATGCCGGCATTGGTCTTGACGAGGTCGTCGCGGCTCATGCCCGGCTTGCGGGCGATGCCGGCGGTGACGACGAAGAGTTCGGAGCCGGCGGCGAGGGTGTAGTCGTTGGCGCCGACGACCCGCGCATCAAAGCCCTCGACCGGGCCCGATTGCCACTGGTCGAGGGCCTTGCCCTGCGGGATCCCCTCCGCCACGTCCACCATCACCACCGTCCGCGCGAGATGCTTCTCGGCGATTCGCTGCGCTGCAGTGGCGCCGACGTTGCCGGCACCGACCACCGTGATCTTCTCGAACATGGGCCTTCCCGACCAGAGTGTCCTGACCGCGGCGCGGACGTCGTATCCGCTCGGCTGGTCAGCCTCGGAAACGTAATCGGCCGGGACACTCCCCCCCAACCGGGGGTGGTCGGCTAGCGCCGCCTGGCGCGACTGCGCGGCCGCTCGGTCGGCGGTGCGGCCACACTGGCGGCCGTCCCGTCGCCGATCCGCTTCGAGGCAAAGGCGAGGAGCGCCTTCGTGGCACCGGCCAGGTCGCCGGGCACCTTCCCCGCCAGTCGCGGCAACCGGTAGATCCGTTCCGGGTACTTCTCGCGGATCTTCTCCGGCAACGCGAGGCCGGCGTCGCCGAGCACCAGCACGCTGTTGGCCCGGAAGGGCGCTTCGGCCGCGTCGCGCTCGGCATCGGCCGAGAAGTAGAGGCAGCGTTCCCGGCTCATGGCATCGCGGAAGGCCCGCCACCCGGGATGAAGCCACCAGTCGAGCGCCTCCCAGTCCTTCGGGCCGGCGGCGCGGAACTCCGCGGCGTCGGCGGCGAATGTCAGTGGCCCGATCAGGTGGAGGGAGGCGTCGGCGGCACCGCACTCGCGCGCCACCGCGCCGGTGACTTCCGCGGGGACGGCTTCGAGCAGGGCAATGTGGAGCGGCATGCTGGGCCCGGGCTGCGGGAAATGAAGGGTGGAACTGCTGAAGAGAACGCGAAACCCGGCCGTCCCGCAACCATCGCGCGACGACCGGGTGTCGAGTGGCCCAGCCTCAGGCACCTACTGCTGGCAGCGCGCCTTGGGGTTGAACGGCCCTTCCTTGTCGAGCTTCACGCGATGATCGAGGTTCGCCGCGCGGAGGACCAGGTCGAAGCTGAGCTTCGCCACATCGGTCATGTGGCCGTAGTTGATGTACTGCGGTTCATCGGTCACCTGGTGGTAATCCGAGTGGCCGCCGGTCGTGAAGAAGACGACCGGGATGCCGTACTTGGCGTAGCTCCAGTGGTCGCTGCGGCAGTAGATGTTCTGCGGGTGGCCGTCCGCATCGATCTCGTAGTCGAAGGTGAAGCCATGCTTCCCTTCCTTGTTCACCGTCTCGACGAGGTCACCGTACTCCTTCGAGAGCCGGCGCGAGCCGACCAGCTGCAGGTAGCCCGGCGCCGCCGTAGATCAGGCCGCCGGCCTTCGTGCTGCCCGTGACGTCCGAGGCGAAGCCGCGACCGACCATGTCCATGTTGACCGCCGCGACGATCGAATCGCGCGGAACGGTCGGATGGTCGACGAAGTACCCCGACCCGATCATCCCCGACTCTTCGCCGGTCTGCCAGATGAAGATCACCGAGCGCTTCGGCTTGATGGTCCCCTTGGCGAACGCCTCGGCCACCTCGAGCACCGTGACGCTGCCCGAGCCGTCATCGTCGGCGCCGTTGTAGATCGAGTCGGCGCGCGACTCTGTCCGGATCCGGCGTGCAGCGGCGATCTTGCCGTTCACCATCGCCCACTTCACCGGATCCTTCAGCGCATCCGGCGAGGGACGGCTGTCCGCGCCCTGAATCAGGAAGACCTCGGCGAAGGCCTTGAGCGAGTCGTGGTCGGCCGGACGGTTGTTGTACCCGACGTGGTCATTGTGCGCTCCGATGAGCACGTACTGCGACTTGAGCTTCGGATCGGTGCCCGGCAGAATCGCCACGACGTTGCGGGTCGGGACCGGCGCAGCCGTGAAGTTGATGTTCGCCGCCAGGACACCACCCTCGGCGCCCTTGGTCACCTGCTCGATCGGCTTGCCGAACAGCAGTTCGGCGACGCGCGGCGTGATGGTCAGCTGGAGCGGAGACGTCTCGGCCACCGGAGCACCAACCAACGTGTTCGGCGTCGCGGTCACCGTCGCGTTGACGCGAGCCGGCGGCAACATCGCCGGGCCCACCAGCACCAACGCGGCGGCACCGGAGTAGAGCGCCGGCGAGATCGGCCCGCGACCCGCGGCACCGCTCGCGAGTGGGGTGGTGACCACGACGACCTTCCCCTTGATCTGCTCGGGCATGACCGAGTCCCCGCGCATGCCGCCATAGATCGCGGTACCCGACCGATTGCCGATCTGGGTCCCGGTGAAGTCCTTGCCGATCACCAACGCCGTCCCGCCGGCCGAGGCAGTGCTGGCCGGATCGATCGAGCGGCCGTACGTCGTCAGGTTCTGGAAGAAGGTGCCGTTGTCGCCGCCCGGGCGAAGGCCGAGCCGGCGGACCTCACGCTCGATGTAGGAGGTCGCGCGGATGTTGTCCTCGGTGCCGAAACGGCGGCCCATCATCGAGTCGTCGGCGTAGATGTAGAGCCGTGTCATCAGGTCGCCGGCGGTGATCGCCGCGGTCGTCATCGGACCCTTGTACTTGAGCGGGAGCGCCTGCTGGGCTGAGGCAGGGGTGGCGGCGAGGGCGACGAGCGCCGTCAACAGCAACGCCTGGCTGGAACGGGAGGGAATCGACAAGAGCATCACCACGAGTGAAGGGGAACCAGAGACGCGCCACCACCCGGCGGCGCCAACAACGAGAGCACTACGCATCACCACGCCAGAAGTTGCTCAGCCGCCTCGGACGTGCATTTCCTTGCGCGGATCGGCCCGGAGACCTTCCAGCGGCACCAGAATGCCTCGGTCCTTGACCGCCGTTCGTTCCTCGGCCCCGCGGTCCCGACGTGCTGCCCAGGCCGCCCGGACGATGTCGCGAATCGCGACGTCGTCGCGCCCGTCCCGCAGCGGGGCGCGCAAATCGATTCCGCTTGCCGCGTAGAGGCACCGATAGAGCGTCCCGTCGGCTGTCAGCCGTGCCCGATCACAATCCCGACAGAAGGGTGCCGTCGTCGAGGAGATGACCCCCACCACCGTGCCGTCGGCGAAGCGGAATCGCTCCGCGGGCGCCCGGGGATCGTCGTGTCGCGGCTCGGCGATCACGGCCCCGAAGGCCTCGGCCAATCGCGTCAGGATTTCCTCGCGGGCGACCACCTGCGCCGAGTCCCAGTCGGTCGCGCCGCCGACATCCATGTACTCGATGAAGCGCGGCTCCAGGCCAGCGCGCGTCGCGAAGCGCGCCAAGTCGACGAGCTCGTCCTCGTTGAAGCCACGCACCACCACCGTGTTGAGCTTGATGCCCGAGAATCCTGCGCGGAGTGCGGCGGAGATCCCTTCGAGGGCATCGCCGTGATGCGTGCTCTTGGCGAATGCCGCCATCCGATCGGCGCGCAAGGTGTCAAGGGAGATGGTCACGCGATGCAGCCCCGCGGCCTTCAGCGCCTCCGCCTGCTGGGCCAGCAGCAGGCCGTTGGTCGTGAGGGCCACCTCCCTGATGCCAGGCACCCCCACCAGCGTCGCGACGAGTTGGGGCAGGTCGCGCCGGAGCAGCGGCTCGCCACCGGTGAGTCGCAGCTTGGATACGCCGAGTGACGCGAAGGCCGTTGCGAGCCTGGTGATCTCCTCGAAGGTCAGGAGCGACGCCCGCGGCAACCAGGTGTACTCCTCCTCGGGCATGCAGTAGCGGCACCGCAGGTTGCAGCGATCGGTCACCGAGATCCGCAGCGATCCGAGCGGGCGGCCGAATTGGTCCAGCACGCCACTCATGGGGTCTCTCCGGTCGGCATCGTTCCCGCGGGGGCGGTCGGGTCGACCCATGCCTCGCTGCCGTCGAGATAGCGCTCCCGCTTCCAGATGGGCACCTGCGCCTTGACGGCCTCGATGACCCACCGGCAGGCCTCGAAGGCCGCCTCGCGGTGCGCAGAGGCAGCCACGACGATCACGGCGGCCTCGCCGACGGTCAGTCCCCCCAGGCGGTGCGCCAAGGCCAGGCGGACCTTCCAGCGCCCCTCGGCCTCGGCGACGATCCTCGCGCACTGCCCCTCGGCCATCGCCCCGTAGGCGCTGTACTCCAGCCCCAGGACCCCCCGACCGGCGTGATGGTCGCGGACCAGGCCGACGAAGGTCGCCAGCGCGCCGCGGTCGGGAGAAGCGACCGAGGCCACCAGGGCCGCGAGATCGAGGGGATCATGTTGCAGGTGCACGGGTTAGCCTCCCGCGAGCGGCGGGAGCAGGGCCAGTTCGGCGTCGGCGGGGAGGCGATCGCCGGGGGCGGCCTGCGCCTGGGCGACGGCGACGAACGGCTGGGGAGGAAGCGACGCGCCCCCCGGCAAAGCGCGGAGGGCAGCAATCAGATCGGCAACGGTGGCACCATCGGGAAGCTCCACCGACACCGACTCAGCGCCGAACAGTTCGGCGTACCGCGCGAACAACAACACCGACCGATGCGTCACTCGTCGTCGTCCATCTCCGACCCGTCGTCGATGTATTCCTCGTGTGCCACGAGTGCCCGCAACTCCTTGCTGGGCTTGAACACCGGCACGGGACGCGCGGCCACTTCCACCGGATCACCGGTGCGCGGATTGCGCGCCATGCGCGTCTTGCGACGTCGGATCTTGAAGGTCCCGAAGCCGCGGACTTCGATGTTGTGTTGGTCGCGCATCGCCAACTTCACGGCATCCAGGAAGGCGTCCACCACGCGGGCGCAATCCTTCTTGGAGATCATCGGCCCGGACGTCCGGGCGATGGCGGCAGTGACTTGTTCGACGAGATCGGCTTTGGTCATCTGAGCCCCTCGGGGAGACACCGTGAGGGCCGTCCACAGGCCCCCTTCGGGCCGATATGTACGACCCTTAAGCGTTGTCTGTCAAGAGGTTGCGCCCTTTTCGGCTCGCCGGACCCGGATCGCCTCAAGGAACTCCCCGAAGTGGGGGAAGGCATCATGGGGCCCCGGAGCCGCTTCCGGGTGGTACTGGACCGCGAAGACGGGGAGCCGAGTGTGCTTCAGCCCCTCCACGGTTCCGTCGTTCAGGTTCAGGTGGGTCACCGTCAGTTCCGGGGCCCCGGGAATGCCGGATTCCGTGCCCTGAACCGCGAATCCGTGGTTCTGCGTGGTGATCAACACCTTTCCCGTCGCCAATTCCTTGACCGGGTGATTCCCGCCCCGGTGGCCATACGGCAGCTTGGCCGTGGCGCCGCCAAAGGCGAGCCCGACCAGTTGGTGCCCAAGGCAGATCCCGAAGGTCGGGACGCCCGCCTCGGCCACCGTTCGAATCGTCTCGCGAGCATAGCCGACGGCGGCCGGATCGCCGGGACCGTTCGAAAGGAAGAGTCCATCTGGGGCCTTGGCCAGGATCTCGGCGGCGGTCGTCTCGGCCGGCACGACCTCGACGCGGAGCCCGGTCGACTCGAGCATCCGGACGATGTTGCGCTTCATCCCGAAGTCGATCGCCACCACCGACGGTCCACTGCCCTGCACATACGACTCGCTGACCGTCGCTCGCGAGGCGAGGTCGAGTCCGCTCATCGACGGCGAGGCCGCGAGTTCGGCCCGCAGTGCATCGGTCGGCTCGCTGCCTTCGGCGATGACGCCACGCATCGCGCCGCGTTCGCGGATGTGGCGCGTGAGCCGACGCGTGTCGACGCCGGTGATGATCGGGACGCCGGCGGCGGCAAGCCACTCCGGGAGCGACGTGACCGCCTGCCAATTCGAGTAGTGCTCGGCGAGTTCACGCACGACCACCCCGCTCACCTGCGGGTGCGCGGATTCGTCGTCGGTTGCCGTGATGCCGTAGTTGCCGATCATCGGCGCCGTCATCACGACGATCTGGCCGAGATAGCTGGGATCGGTGAAGGTTTCCTGATAGCCGGTGAGGTTGGTGGTGAAGACGACTTCACCGAACCCCTTGGCGATCGGGCCAACCAGTTGGCCGGCGAACCAGCTGCCGTCCTCCAACAAAACGAAGGCGGGACGAAGAGTCCCGCCTGCGTTGTTCGCCATCACGGCTGCTTGGTCCCGGCGGGCGCCGGCGCTGGCGTCGTCCCGGGAGCGGGAGCGGGCGCCGCCGTGACCGGCGGTGGAGCGGTGGTGCCCTCGAGCGGCGAGGTCGGCACGGGCGCCTGCTGGGCCCCCTGCTGCAGCCTCTGCTGCACCTCGCTGGCCGCAGTGGCCCGGCCCGGCGCGACGGCCGAGAGGAGCAGCGCGAGGCCCATGAAGGCGCCGCCGGTGATCCAGGTGGCCTTGGTCAGGATCGTGGTGGCCTGACGGCCGCCGATCGCCTGCACGCCACCGCCGCCGAGCGAGGCGAGCCCGCCGCCTTGGCCGGCCTGCATCAGAACGACCGCCGCGAGGATCAGGGCGTCGAGAATCATCAACGTCAGCAGAAAACCGAACATCCGAAAGTCCTGTGGTTTGAGCCTAGCCCCCCAAGATAGCGGCCCGACGGACCGGGCTCAACCTCTAAGGGGCCACGGTGGAGCAAATCCCCGCCCAGCCATCGGGGTCGAGGGAGGCACCACCCACCAACACGCCATCGAGCTCGGGCTGGGCCAGGAGGGCGGCTGCGTTGCCCGCGTTGACTGACCCCCCGTAAAGCACGCGGGTGGCTCGGGGGAGGCCCAACCCCTCCAGCACCCCGCGAATCGCGGCGTGGACCGTGTTGGCGTCTTCCGGGGTTGCGTTCTTGCCGGTGCCGATCGCCCAGACCGGCTCGTAGGCGATCACCAGGTCGGCGGTCGGTGCCACCCCGGCGAGCGCGGCCTGGAGCTGCCTGGCGCAGACGGCCTCGGTCTCCCCGGCCTCGCGCTGCGCGAGCGTCTCGCCGACGCAGAGCATTGCCTGCAGGCCACCGCCGAGCACGGCGGCGACCTTCTTGGCCGTGTCGGCGTCGGTCTCCCCGAAGACGTGCCGCCGTTCGCTGTGGCCGATCAATACTGCCGCAGCGCCGGCCGCTCGTACCAACGGGACGCTGACCGCCCCGGTGAAGGCGCCCTTCGGCTCCCAGTGCACGTCCTGCGCACCGGCCACAATGTGATCGTGCCCGCGGATGGCGCCCGCCACCGCTTCGAGTGACACGGCCGGCGGGAAGAACGCCAGCGTGCGGCCGGCGCGTGGGGCGTCGAGCGAGAGGAACCGCTCGAGGTAGAGCCGGGCCTCGCCAGGCGCGACCTGCATCTTCCAGTTGGCGGCGAACAGCACCGGGCGCGCCATCAGGCGTCGTCCAGCGCTTCGACACCCGGCAGCGGCTTCCCTTCCAGGAACTCCAGCGATGCACCGCCACCGGTCGAGACGTGCGTGACCTGTGACTCGAGCCCTGCGGCGACAATCGCCGCGGCCGAGTCGCCACCGCCGACGATGGTGATCGCGCCCGATGCCGTGGCCGACGCCAGCGCGCGTGCCACGCCCATCGTGCCGGCGTCGAACGGCGGCATCTCGAACACACCCATCGGGCCGTTCCAGATGACGGTGCGCGCACCGGCGATGATCGCCGAGAACTGCATCACACTGGAGGCGTCGATGTCGTACATCGCCCAGCCCGCCGGAATGCCGTCGCGCGGCACGCCGCGCGTCACCGCATGCGGCTCGAGCCGCTCGGCGATCCGCGCCCCGGTCGGCAGGACCAGCTTGCTGCCGGCCTTGGCAATCAGCTCCTTCGCCATGTCGACGCGATCGAGCTCGACCAGCGAGTTGCCGACCTCGAGTCCCATCGCCTTGAAGAAGGTGCACGCCATCGCACCGCCGACCAGGATGTGATCAACCTTCGGAAGCAGCGCCTCGATGAGGTCGATCTTTCCCGAGATCTTGGCGCCACCGAGAATGGCGACGAACGGTCGAACCGGTTTGTTGACGGCCTCACCAAGAAACGTGAGTTCCTTCTCCATGAGGAAGCCCGACACCGCCGGCTTGAGCAGATGCGCGATCGCCGCGGTGCTGCTGTGGGCACGATGCGCCGAGCCGAACGCGTCGTTGACATACATGGTGCCGAGCGCGGCGAAGCGTTGTGCCAACGCCTCGTCGTTCTTCTCCTCGCCCGGGTAGAAGCGGGTGTTCTCGGCCAACGCGACACCGCCGCGCGGCATGTGCCGCACCGTCGCGGCGGCGTCATCGCTGGTCGGATCGGGCAGGAACGTCACCGGAAAGCCCAGCGCCACTTCGAGGGCGCGGGCGACCGGGCGGAGCGAATACTTCGGATCGGGGCCACCCTTGGGGCGGCCCAGGTGCGAGAGCAGGACCACTCGCGCGCCCTTGTCGCGGAGGTAGCGGATCGTGGGCAACGACGCCCGGATCCGGGTATCGTCGCCGACCACGCCATCGGTGATCGGGACATTGAGATCCACCCGAACCACGACACGTTGCCCGTCGAGGTGCACCCCCTCGAGCGAGGCGAGGGTCCGCTTGCTCACAGCTGCGCGCCGATGTGACGGATCATGTCGACACACCGCGCCGAATAGCCCATCTCGTTGTCGTACCACGACGAGATGTGAATCATCGTCCCCTCGAGCACGGCGGTCGAGAGCGCATCGACGGTGCTCGAGGCCCGGTCGCCGACGTAGTCCACCGAGACCAGCGGCTCGTCGCTGACGAAGAGGACGCCCTTGAGCGCGCCACCCGCGGCGGCACGGAAGGCCGCGTTGACCTCCTCCACCGTGGTGGTCTTCTCGACCGTGCAGACCAGCTCGACGAGCGAGACGTCGGCGGTCGGGACGCGCAGCGCGACGCCGTCGATCTTCCCCTTCACCTCGGGGATCACGAGCGACGTCGCCTTCGCGGCGCCGGTGCTGGTCGGGATGATCGACATCGCGGCCGCGCGGGCGCGACGCAAGTCCTTGTGCGGCAGGTCGAGGATGTTCTGGTCGTTGGTGTAGCTGTGCACCGTGGTCATGTAGCCACGGACCCAGCCGAAGTTGTCGCGGATGACCTTCACCACCGGCACGAGGCAGTTCGTGGTGCACGACGCGTTCGAGATGACGTGGTGCTTGGTCGGATCGTAGTCGAGGTGGTTCACGCCGTAGACGAAGGTCTTGTCCTCGCCCTTCGCCGGCGCCGAGATGATCACCTTCTTCGCGCCGCCCTGGATGTGCAGCGCCGCCTTGTCGCGATCGGTGAAGTGGCCGGTCGACTCGAGCACGATGTCGACGCCGAGTTCACCCCACGGAAGCTTCGCCGGGTCGCGTTCGGAGAAGACACGCACCAGGTCGCCGCCGACATTGAGCCCGCCCTCGACCGCGGTCACGTCGCCGGGAAAGCGACCGTGGACGGAGTCGTACTTGAGGAGGTGCGCCAGCGTCTTCGTGTCCGTCAGATCGTTCACGGCGACGAAGTCGATGTCGGAGACGCCGGCCGCCTTCGCCGCGCGAACCACGTTGCGGCCGATGCGGCCGAAACCGTTGATGCCAACACGGATGCTCATACGGGCTCCTCACTCCAGCGAGAGTGGGTCAAGGGTCTCAATCGGGCAGCGGCACCCACCAAGGGTGGTTCGGCGCGCGCAAAGGTGATCGCTTCCACCTGGGGGGCTCCGGCCTCGAGCAACGCCCCAGCAGCGGAAACTAATGTCGCCCCGGTGGTGAAGACATCATCCACGAGAATGACGCCCCGGGCGCTCGGAATGGCACCGAACGCCTCGGCGAGGTTGGCGAGCCGGGCCTCCGGGGTCAGCCGGGTTTGCGTCGGCGTCTCTCGGCAGCGGACCAGTCGCTCAGGGCAGACCGGCCGCCCAGACCGCCGCCCCAGCGCCAAGGCCAGGACTTCAGCCTGGTTGTAGCCGCGCTTCCGCCGCCTTCCAGCCGCCAGCGGAATCGGCACCAGGTCCGCGTCGGGGCGCCCGACCAGCAGCGGCGCCATCCGGACCGCAAAGGCGTCGGCCAGCCGCCACCAGCCGAGGTACTTGAAGCGGTGCACGAGGGGGCGGAGCCGGTCGTCGAGGAAGACAGCCGACTGCACCGGACCGATCCCCGCCGGCCATTGGGGGCAGAGTCGACAGGCCAGGCCAAGTGGGGACGGTTCGCCGCAGATGGCGCAGCGCGGGTCGGGGAGGGCGCGCCACTGCACTCGGCAGCCGGCGCAGACAAGCGGCTCGTCCGGCTCGACCACCCGCTGCTGGCAGACGAGGCATTCCGACGGGAGGAGCCAGCGCTCCGCCCGTCGGGCCATCTCAGCCCAGGCGACCATCGAGGGCAGCCTGCAGGATGGCCATCGGAGCGGTGAGGCCGGGGAACCAGAGCCGCCAGGAGGCGGCACCCTGCACCAGCAGGATGTGGCGACCGTCATCCGGGCGGAGTCCCCGCGCGCGACACGCCTCGACCCACCGGGTCGGGCCGCGCTCGAGGTACGTCAGGTCGAGCGCCACGCGCAGCGCCGGACCCTGTGACGGATCGATCGGCATGCCATCGCCACCGGCCAAGCCGAGTGGCGTCGCGTTGATGACGACCTCGCACTCCTCGGCCGCGGCCGCCGCCACGCCCACGGAGGCACACCACGTCAGAAACGCCTCGGCGCGACCCGGGGCGCGCGAGCGCACCGCGATGCGGGCACCGCGCTCGCGTGCGGCCCCCACGACCGCGCGGGCGCTGCCGCCCGTCCCGAGCAGATGCCACGCCGTAGCCGGCGCTTCGAGCCGATCGAGCGCCGAGAGAATGCCATCGACATCGCTGTTGCCGAGCATGGTGCCACCGTCGGCCCCGCGGCCGAACACATTCGCGACACCCAGCGCGTGCACCCGATCGTCGCGCACACCCGGCAGATCGGCCGCCGCGTTCTTGTGCGGAATGGTGATGTTCCCGCCGCCACCGTTGGCGACCATGGCGTCGACCAGCGTCGGGAGCTGCGCCGCGCCGCACGGCATCGCGACGTACACCGCATCCAGCCCGGCCGCGAGAAAGCCGGCGTTCTGCATCCGTGGAGAGAGCGAGTGCGAGACAGGGTCCCCGAGCAAGGCGAAGAGGCGCGTGCTGGCGGTGACCCTCACGACCGGAGCTCGCGCGCCAGCCGTGCGCTCACGGAGCCCATCAACTCGTCGAGGACGTCGGCCGTGTAGCGGTAGTCCTCGACCTCTCCGCCCACGGGATCGGCGACGTCGGGTGGAAAGTCATCGCGGCGTCCGGCGTAGTCGACCACCGTGTGCGTCTTCCCCGCTCCACCCATCGCGAGCACCGAGGTCGCGTGGCTCCGTCCCATCGTGAGGATGAGGTCAGCCTGCCGCACCAGGTCGATCGTCAGCGCGGTCGCACGATGGGCCGAGAGATCGAGGCCACGCTCCAGCGCCACCAGATAGGACCCTTCCGACGCCGGCGTCCCGCTCCACGCGTTGGTCCCTGCCGAGGTGACCGTGACATCAGCAGTGGTGGGATTCGCTGCCAGGTGCGCGCGCAGCAACACCTCGCCCAGCGGCGAACGACAGGTGTTGCCGGTGCAGACGACGAGGATGCGCTTCATGGCGCCAGCCGCCCCACGCGTCTGCGCAGTTCCGCCAGCGGAATCGCGCCGGCACGGACCAGCGCGGGCACCGAGGTGGTGCAGTCCACCAATGTCGAGGGCGGCACGTTGCCGAGGACGCCGCCATCGAGCACCATCAATTCCTTGCGGGCCATCGCCTCGGGAAAGAGCGACGCGATCGCCCCGGGGCCCGGCGCCGTCGGTCCCCCGGGGAGGTTGGCCGACGTCGAGGTCAGCGGGCGGCCACACGCCGCAATCAGTCGCGCAATGTCCGTGTGCGACGTCCAGCGCACCGCGATCCCGCCGCCACCGCCGCGCAGTCGATCCGGGAGCCGCCCCTCGCCGCCGCTGAGTACCAGTGTCAATGGCCCGGGCCAGAACTCCTGGGCCATCGCCTTGGCGCTCGGCGTGAGGACGAGGCCGCATTGATTGAGCATCTCGATGCCACTCACCAACAGGAGGAAGGGCTTGCGCGCGGGGCGGCCCTTGAGGGCGGCGAGTCGGTCGAGTGCCGCATCGGTCGGCGCGCAGCCCAGGCCATACACGGTCTCGGTCGGGTAGGCGAGCAAGCCATCGGCGGCGAGGTGCGTTCGGACCTTGGGGATGGCACTGGCGACATCCGCCGGCGTCAGGAACGGAATCATCCGCCCTCCGCGGCATACCATTCGGCCAACGCCAGGTCGTCGCGCGTCGTGATCTTGAGATTGCGGGCCGTCCCCGGGAGAATCTCGACCACGGCACCCAGCAATTCAGCGAGCATCGCGTCATCGGTGGCCACCATGTCGCCCGCCATCTCGGCGGCGTGCGCGCGCTCCAGCATCGCGCGCGGAAAGGCCTGCGGGGTCTGGGCACGCCACAACCCTTCGCGCGGCACGGTCCCCAACACGCGCCCGAAGTCATCGGCGCGCTTGAGCGTGTCCGAGACCGGCAGCGCCGGTAGCGCCACATGCCCAACGCGTGCGGCCTGAATGCCGCCGTCGATGGCAGCGCGCGGGGGAAAGGGCCGCGCGCCATCATGCACCAGCACGACGCTGCATTCGGCAGGCACCGCGGCCAGCCCGTTCCGCACCGACGCGGCGCGGTCCGCACCGCCCGCGACGAGTTTGAGCGCATCACCGACCAAGCCGCCAAGCCAGGGCGGCGGCGTCTCGGCGTCTGCCGGCGGTAGCACGACCACCACCGTGGCGACCTCGGGATGACTGACGAACGGTCGGAGTGCGTGCAACAGGACGGGGTGGCCGGCGAGCGTGAGGTACTGCTTCGGCACCTCGCCGCCCATCCGCGCCCCGCGACCGGCGGCGACGACGATCACCCCGACGTCACGACCCAATGGTGCGCACCAATTGATCGACATGGTCGAGGCCGCGGTGCTTGATGCCGGGGACAGCGGCAGTGGCACGCGATGAGCCGAAGGCCTGCGTGAAGCCGAGCCGGGCGGCCTCCGCGAGCCGGCGATCAAGCCCGCCGATCGGACGGATCTCGCCCCCGAGGCCAAGCTCTCCCAGGTAGAGCGCGTTGGCTGGCGTCGGGCGGTCGCGCATCGAGGAAAGCAGCGCGGCCGCGACGGCGAGGTCGGCGCCTGGCTCGGTGAGCCGCACGCCGGCGGTCACCTGCACGAAGACGTCGAGCGTCGCGAACGACGCATTGCCGCGCCGCTCGAGGATCGCGAGGATCACCGCGAGCCGCTTCGGGTCGAGGCCGGTGGCCACGCGCTGTGGCGTGCCGTAGCCCGAGGGTGCCGCAAGTGCCTGCACCTCGACCAGCACCGGCCGGGTGCCTTCCATCAACGCGGTCACGGCGCTCCCCGCGGTCCCCTCGGCCCGCGCGGCCAGGAAGACCGCCGACGGATTCTGCACCGCAACCAGTCCCTGCGACGTCATCGAAAAGACGCCGAGCTCATCGACTGAGCCGAACCGATTCTTCGTGGCGCGAAGGAGGCGATAGTCGAGCGTCGACTCGCCCTCGAAGTAGAGCACGGTGTCGACGATGTGCTCCAGCGTCTTGGGGCCGGCAATCGCGCCGCCCTTCGTCACGTGGCCGACCACGATCACCGCGACGCCACTCTCCTTGGCGAAGCGCATCAGGAGCCCGGCGCACTCGCGCACCTGGCCGACGTTGCCAGGAGCGCTTTCGAGCGCGTCGGTGTAGACGGTCTGGATGGAGTCGAGAATCAGCACCGCCGCGTCGATCGCGCGCGCGGCCTGCAGCACCCCTTCGAGACGGGTCTCGCCGAGGACCTGCACGTCGCCGCTCGCCTCGCCGAGGCGGTCGGCACGGAGGCGGAGCTGTTCGGCCGATTCCTCGCCGCTGGCGTACAGGACGGTGCGGCCGCTCGCCTCGAGACGTGCCGCCGCCTGCATCAGCAGCGTCGACTTGCCGATGCCGGGTTCGCCGCCGATCAGCGTCATCGAGCCCGGCACGATGCCGCCCCCGAGCACGAAGTCGAGTTCCGGCAGTCCGGTGCCCCAGCGTTCAAGCCGGGCCTCGGTGACATCACGGAGGCGGACCACCGGCGCATATGTGGCGACGGCGCCGCCGCCGCGCGGCGCGGGCGCCTTGCTGATGGCCTCTTCGCCGACGCTGTTCCACGCCCCGCACGCCTCGCAGCGACCGACCCACTTGGGGTGGTCGTGGCCGCATTCGACGCACCGCCAGACCGCGCGGGCCTTCGCCATCACTGCTCCCGTTCGGTGCGGCTGTCGAATCGCGTGAACTGCTTGTGGAAGAAGAGATCGATCGAGCCGGTCGGACCGTTCCGGTGCTTCGCCATGATCACCTCGGCCTTCCCGTCGAGCGAATCGCCCGCCTGCTCCGCCTTCTCGCGCAGGTCGCGGTACATCTCGGGCCGGTGGATGAAGAGGACGATGTCGGCGTCCTGCTCGATCGCGCCGGAGTCGCGCAGGTCCGAGAGCAACGGCATCCGGTCGCCGCCGCGTTGCTCCGAGGCGCGCGACAGCTGTGACAGCGCGATCACCGGCACTTCGAGTTCGCGCGCCAGCTGCTTGAGCGAGCGCGAGATGTCGGAGATTTCCTGGACGCGATTGTCGGCGTACTCGGGGCTGCGCATGAGCTGGAGGTAGTCGACGATGACCAGCTTGAGGTCGTTGTCGGCCTTGAGCCGTCGCGCCTTGGAGCGCATCTCCAGGAGCGTCAGCGCCGGGGTGTCATCGATCCAGATCGGGCAGTTCTGCAGGATGCCGGCGGCGCGGGCCAGGCGCGTGAAGTCGGTGTCGCGCAGCATGCCGCGGCGAACGGCCTGCGAGTCGACCCGTGCCTCGGCGCAGAGCATACGCTGCACCAGCGAGTCCTTCGACATTTCGAGCGAGAAGACGGCGACGCCGTGCCCCTCGATCGCCGCATGGGTCGCGAGGTTCAGACAGAACGCGGTCTTCCCCATCGAGGGACGCGCCGCCACGATGATGAGTTCGGAGTTCTGGAAGCCGGTGGTCATCTCGTCAAGATCGGCGAAGCCACTGGGGACCCCGGTAATCGAACTACCGCTTCGCTGGAGCTGTTCAATGCGCTCCATCGATGGCCAGAGCATCTCCTTGATCCGGGTGAAGCCGTCGTCACGACGCTGCTGCCCGATCACGAAGATCTTCCCTTCCGCCTTGTCCAGCAGCTCCGCGGCGGTGGTCTTCCCCTCGTACGCTTCCGAGACGATCTGCGTCGCGGCCTCGATCAGGCGGCGCTGGATCGCCTTTTCGCGGAGGATCCGGGCGTGGAACTCGAGGTTGGCCGCCGTGGGCACGGCGTTGACCAGCTCATCGAGATAGGCGACGCCCCCAGCCTGTTCCAGGTCACCCCGGCGCTGCAGCTCGTCGCGCACGGTGACATAGTCGATCACCATCCGCTGCTCAACCAGCGAGCGCAGCGCCCGGAAGAGGCGGCGGTGACCTTCCTTGTGGAACTGGAGGTCGTCGAGCAGCTCAGCACCGCGCAGCGACGCCTCGCTGTCGATCAGCATGGCGCCGAGCACGGCCTGTTCGGCCTCCTGACTCCAGGGGACGGTGCGTCCCTGGAACGGATCAGGCGTCGAGTTCGAGGAGCTGTCGGGCGATTCGGACATCATCCCAGGCGGGTCGCTTCCAGTTGGGGTTACGCAGCAGCGCAGCCGGGTGATAGGTGACGATGAGCGGTATGCCGTCCCAGGCGTGGACCCGGAGACGGAGATCACCCAGCGGCTTCTTGACCCCAAGCAACGCCTCGGCGGCCGTGCTGCCGAGCGCGAGGAGGACCTTGGGACGCACCAGCGCAATCTGGCGGTGCAGATAGGCGCTGCATGCCTCGCGCTCGTCGGGGAGCGGCGCCCGGTTCCGCGGGGGGCGGCACTTCACGACATTGGCAATGTAGACCTGTTCCCGAGGAACCTCGATGTTGGCAAGAATTTTGTCGAGGAGCTCGCCTGCCTTTCCCACAAAGGGTCGCCCCGACAGGTCCTCGTTCTCCCCCGGTCCCTCGCCGACACACATCAGGCGCGCCGCCGGATTTCCCTCTCCGGGCACGGTGTTGGTCCGTCCCTGACAGAGTGGGCAGGCACGGCACTCGGCGATGACACCGGCCACCTGCTCGAGCGACGTCCAGATGGCACCCTTCGCCACGCTGGCCGGTGGAGGTACCACCGCCATTCCCGGACCCGGGATCTCGGGCGCCGCCTTCCGCCAGACCGCCTCGGGGTCGCCAAAGGGTTTGACCACGCCCCCAAAGATCGGTGCCGACTTCGGCTCGACGATGGCATTCGTACGGGGCGAGGGTGGTGGGGAGGCTTTCGGTTTGGCCTTCAGCGGAGTCTCGGGGGCGGCCTGGGTGATGGTCGGAGCGACGGGGGCGGTGCGAGGAGTGGCCTTCGGTGCCTTGGCGCTCATCGCCGCCACCAGATCGGTCGCGCTGTCCACGATCACCTCGTCGCCGCCGAGGTCGCGCTGCAGCTCGAGCCAGCGCCGAACCGGGTCAGCCACGGTACTGCTCGATCGCATCGAGGATCGCCTCGGCCACGTCCGCCTTGCTGCGCAACGAGATCCGCTGGTCGCCACCCTGGCAGTCGAGGATGGTGACCGCATTGGTGTCGACGTCGAACCCCGCGCCTGCTTCGAGTGCGTCGTTGATCACGATCAGGTCGAGCTGCTTGCGGGTCAGCTTGGCACGTCCGCGTTCAAGCGCCGCACCAGTCTCCAGCGCAAAGCCGACCACTGTCAGCCCGGCGTGCCGCAATGGCATCGTCGCCACCAGGATGTCCTCGGTCGACTCGAATGCCAACGTGAAGCCACCCTCGGAGCGCGGCAACTTGGTGTCCCGAGTATGCACGGGGCGGTAGTCTGCCGGTGCCGCCGCCATCACCAGGACGTCGCTGCTTGCCATCTGGCTCGCGACGGCGTCCTTCAGCTCGTGCGTGGTCTCGACTCGACGGATGGTGACGCCCACCGGAATCGGTTCGGCCGACGGCCCGGTGATCAGCGTCACGTCGGCGCCGCGCCGCCACGCGGCCTCGGCAATCCGATAGCCCATCTTCCCGCTCGAGCGATTGGTGATCACACGGACCGGATCGATCCCTTCGCGCGTCGGGCCGGCAGTCACCACCACCTTGAGGCCGAGTAGCGGACCGGGGCCGGCCAGCACGCGCTCGGCATGCGCCACGATCTCCCCCGGCTCGGCCATCCGCCCCGGCCTGTCGGAGGGTCCTTCCGCGAGCGCGCCCACCACCGGCCCGACCTGATGCCAGCCGCGCTCGCGCAGCAGCGCGAGGTTTGCGGTGGTGGCCTCGTCGGCGAACATCTCGTCGTTCATCGCCGGGGCGACGAGCACCGGCGCCTTCGCGGCGAGGAGGGTGGCGGTCAGGAGATCGTCGGCCATGCCGAGCGCAGCGCGCGCCAGCAGGTGCGCCGTGGCCGGGGCAACGAGAATCAGGTCGGCCGATTCGCCGAGGGTGACATGGTCGAGCGCCCCGTCGCGCTCCCAGAGGGAGGTGCGCACGGGGCGTCGAGTCACGGCTTCGAATGTCGGGACGCCGATGAATTCGGTGGCGCCCCGGGTGAGAATCACATCCACCAGCGCGCCCCGCGTGGTCAGGTCACGCGCCAGCAGGACGGACTTGTAGGCCGCGATTCCCCCGGTGACCCCGAGGACGACTCGACGGCCCCGCCACATCTCAGGCCTCGGTGCGGCGCCGACGGAGCTCGCGGAACGTGAGGTCGCCGGTGGTGAGCTTCTGCAGCGAGAGCGTGGTCAACTTCTTGGCGCCCTCCGTGTGCTCCCAGCTCGCCACGACATCACGCGGGAACTCGTTCAGGTAGCGCGCGAACTTCGCGGCGACCAGAATGCCCCGGTACTTCGAGCCGGTGTAGCGAGCGACTTCCTGCGGCGTAAACACTTCCATGGTGCTCCTCCAGTCAACGATGAGCGGTCGAGCGCGCGAGCTCTGCCGCGACCTCGGCACGGAGCCGATCAAGCAGGACGGCGACGTCCCGCTGCCGGCTGGTGCGCCGAGCTTCTGCATCGAGGATCGCGTGCACAATGCGCACGGCCTCGTCCAACGCGTCGTTTACCACGACGTAGTCGTACTCCACGGCGGCGGCCAACTCATCCAGCGCCTTCTGCAGGCGCCCCGCCACCACCTGCTCCGCCTCCGTCCCGCGACCCCGCAACCGTTCGGCGAGCACCGCACCGCTCGGCGGCACGACGAACACCAGCACTGCATCGGGAAAGCGTTCCCGGACCAACCGGGCACCCACCACCTCGATGTCGAGGAGGACATGGCGACCCGTGTGGGTCACCCGCCGGACCTCGTCGAACAGCGTCCCGTAGCGATGGCCGTTGTACTCGGCATGCTCGAGGAAATCGCCGGCCTGCACGCGCCGCTCGAACTCCTCACGCGACAGGAAGTAGTAGGCCTCGCCATCCACTTCACCGGGCCGCGGTGTGCGCGTCGTGGCCGACACCGAGTAACCGCTGTCTGTCCGCTCACCGAGCAGTCGCTTGGCGATCGACGACTTCCCGCCACCCGAGGGCGACGAAAGCACCACCACCAACGGCGTCACTCGAGGTTCTCCAACTGCTCGCGAATCTTCTCGAGCTCGCCCTTCATCCCCACGACCTCGTGGGCGATGACGGCGTCGTTGGCCTTCGAGCCGATCGTGTTGACCTCGCGCCCGAGTTCCTGGGCGATGAAGCCGAGCCGCTTTCCGACTGCCAGTCCCTCGGCCAGCGCCGCGTCGGTCGCATCGAGGTGGGCGCGGAGGCGCACCAGTTCCTCGGTGATGTCGAGCCGGTCGGCGAGCACCGCGATCTCCTGCGCCACTCGCTGCGCGTCCATCGCGATCCCGTCGAGCAACTGCGTCACGCTCGCGCGGAGTCGGTCCCGTTCGCGTGCCACACGGGCTGGCGCCTGTTCGGCCACTCGGTCCGCCGCCGCGCGGATCGCCGCGACCCGCTGCGCGATCTCCGCCGTCAGGACCGCCCCCTCGCGGGCCCTCGAGGCGCGGCACTCGGCCGAGGCCGCGGCCACGACTGGAGCCAGTTCGCTCCATGGGAGGGCCTCGCCCTCACCTTCGCGCCGGATCCCCAGCACATCGGCTTGCCTGGCCACCAACTCGACCGTCACCTCACCACCCAGGCCGAAGCGATCGCGGAGCGCCGTCAGCGAGGCCACCACCGCCTCAGCCCGGGTCCAATCGATCCCCGCCGTCAGGGCGCCATCCTCGACCCAGCGGACCGACACTGTGAGGTGCCCCCGCTCGAACGTGGTGCGCAGCGCCTCCCGCAACTCTCCCTCGACCGCCGCCAATTCGGACGGCAAACGGGCCGCCAGGTTGAAATAGCGGTGGTTGACGGTGCGAATCTCGACCCGGAGTCGCCGGCCCCCCAGATCGCCTTCCGCTGCCCCGAAACCGGTCATGCTCAAGGCCACGCCGTGGTCTCCGGACCGAGGGTAGCTGGGAAAGATAGCTGATTCGAGGCATCCGGGGGAATCCTGCCCCTTCGGCGATCCCGGATCAGTTCAGGAAGTCCCAGCGGATCCCGAAGGAGGAGGCCAGCGAGGGGATCGGATACCCCGGGACGGTGCCAGCCCGGACCGCCCTGAAATTCACCCGGTCGTAGTAGGCGATGAACGGCCCGATCTTGAACTGCAGCCAGCCGCGGACGAAGGTCCGGCCAGGGAGGGCGATCGGCTCGCCCTGCGCCGTCCGACCGATGACGCCGGGGCTCCAGCTCTCGACCATCCCCTGCAGCTTCATCTCGAAGATCCCGCTAGGGAAGTTGCGGAGAAAGCGCGAGCGGATCGTCGCCGTGGTCAGGCCATGATGGGGCGGCGTGCCATCGGGCTGGTCACCCCGAATCGGATGTTCATACACGCTCTCGAAGGTCAGCCAGCCGTTGGCCGCAAAGCGGGCCCGCGCCGTCACCCAGTCCGTGGACTCGAGGGGCTTGAGCGAGGCGATCGTGGGGAAATTGCGATACGCCAGCGGTCGCCACCCATCCAGCCGCGCACCACCCACTTCGACGCTGAGCCGCCGGGTGTCGATCGAGGCGGTCGCCTCGACGTCGGTGAAGCGTTGCGCCAACTCCGATGCATCGGCGGGGGCCTGCACCCGATGCCCGTCGCGGATCACGCCGCTGAGCGTCACGCCCAACGGCGCGCGGAACCCGATGCGCGCGGTGCCCCAACTACTGCTGCGGTCGCCGTCGTGTTGCTGACTGACCAGCTCGACCGCGCCACTCAGGCGCCGCGATGGCGCCCAGCCGAGCGCGAGCCGCGCGTCGAGCGGCGTCCACTCGGTCTGGTGCCAGACCGTGAGCTGACTCGACCACGTTGGCTGCCGACGCGCGAGCACGGCACCGACGCGACCGACGTCGTGCCGGATTCCTTCGCCACTCCACGCCGTGCGGCCGAGGACCACGTCGGCGCGGGAGCCGAGGCCGTCGGTGGAACGCTGATACGAGAGTCGAAGTTGGGCGTCACTCCGCGTGCCGGTGAGCCCGGGACTCAAGATCGTGCCCGCCGGTGCATCGCCGGCGAAGAGGGTGTCGCGCACGGCGTCCTGCACCTGCAACTGGAATTGCATCCCGATGCGCGGCGACGGGATGTACCCCAGTTGGATCCAGGCGTTCGTGCTGTTGGCACCACCACTGCCGCCGTTCGGGGGATTCACCGAGAGATATTCCGCGGCGAGTCCGAGTCCGATGCCGCTCGGATACCGACGTTCGAAAGAGCCGAGATAACGGGCCACCGATCGATCACCGGAGGTCAGTCCGATCCGCGTGCGCGGGGCCGCGCGGTCGTGACGCCGCGTGAAGAGGGCAACACGCAACTGCCCCGCCCCGCGCTCGATCTCGACCCGATCGAGCAGCGCGAGTGACCAGAGCGACGGATCGGCGGCGAGGGAATCCGGACCGACCGGGAGATACGGCACGCCATCAACCGAATACTCGACAGACGACGCCCCGCGCCCGAGGTAGTTCGGCATCTCGCCGCGAGCGAGCCATCCCTCGCGCCAGAGGTAGACGCCGGGAACGCGCGAAAGCAGCTCACTGACTGTTTGCGCAGTGGCCCAGTCGATCGAGTCGCGGGTGATGAGGATACGACTGTGCGGCGTCAGGAGTCCGGTGGTGCCGACCGGATCGAGCGTGCGCAGCAACACGCGCTCCTGCCCCTGCGCCTTGAGCACGCGGTCAGCGGTCGAGATGGTATCCGCGGCCACCTTCTTGAGCGAATCGGCGACGCGCGCCGAATCGGAGAGTGGCGGTGGCGGCGGCGCGATGACCTGGGCGTGTGACGCGACGGCGCCCCCGATGACGAGGGCGCCGACGAGGCATGCCGTCCGGAGCGCCGACACGGTGGGCGTCAGCTCCGGGCCAGGACGAGCTCGGAGAAGAGCCGCACCATCACTCCGGTCGGACCGCGTACCTGCGTGGCCGGTTCGCCCTCGGTGTAGGCGGTGCCGGCGATGTCGATGTGCACCCAGGGATAACCCTCGACAAACTCGCGAAGGAACCATCCCGCCGTGATGCTTCCCGCCGGGCGGCCACCGGTGTTGCGCATATCGGCAATATCCGACTTGATGTGCTCGCGATACTCGTCCCAGAGTGGCAGCTCCCAGCCGCGTTCGCCTGCGCGCTCGCCAGCAGCGATGACTTCAGCCACCAGCGCCGCGTCTGTCCCCATGACCCCACTCGCGGTGTGGCCCAGCCCGATCACGATCGCCCCCGTGAGCGTGGCGCAGTCGACCACGGCGGCGGGGTGGTACCGCCGCGCCCACGAAAGCGCATCGGCCAGCAACAGCCGTCCTTCGGCGTCGGTATTCTGCACTTCGATGCTCTTGCCGAAGTGCGACGAGACCACGTCGCCCGGCTTGTAGGCGGTACTCGACGGCATGTTCTCGGCCGAGGGAATCAGGCCGATCACATGGGCCTTCGGCTTGAGGCGGCCGAGCGCCTCGAACGTCCCCAGTACGGCAGCCGCACCGGACATGTCGTACTTCATTTCTTCCATCGCCGGCGCCGGCTTGATGGAGATGCCGCCGGTATCGAACGTCACGCCCTTCCCCACCAGCACCACCGGCGCGTCGTCACTCCCCTTGTACTCGAGGATGATGAATCGCGGATCGAGCGCGCTCCCCTTCGCCACCGCCCAGAGGGCGTGCATGCCTTCCTTCTGAATCGCCTTGCCGTCCATGACCGTCACGGTGAAGCCATGCCGCTTGCCCAACGCCTCGGCCTGCTCGCCGAGGAACGCCGGCGTGCAGGTGTTGCCAGGGAGCATCTGCAGGTAGCGCGTGAAGGTCTGCCCGTCGGCGATCGCGGTGCCGCGTGCCACGCCGGCAGCGAACGCTGCATCGGCCACGGCGGTGATGATCTCCGCCGACTCGAACTTCGGCTTCGGGGTCTCAGGCGGCCGCTTCAGGTCCGGATAGTGCCAGGCGCCGAACGGCAGCCCCTCGGCCAGCGACTGACCGGCCTTCCCTGCATCAACAGCCGGGGCCATCGCCGCGATGAAGAGCAAGGCGGCCGACGGCGCACCGAGGACACGCGCACGCTTCCCGGCGACCATGGCGGCGCGGCGGAGCGACGCGGCGGTCACCTTTTCGACCTCGCCGAGGCCGACGAGGATGACCCGCGCGACCTTGCCGGAAGGCGGGTAGAGGACGGCGAGTTCATCCTTGGCGCCGGTGAAATCACCGGACGCGCGGCACCGGCCGATGGCGCCTCCCACCGAGCTGTCGAGGGCATCGAGGGCGGGCGATGTGACCCCCTTCGCGACCGGGACGATCAGGAGGGGTGTGTCGAGGGTGGCCGGGTCGGCCGTGCGATGCGTGACGGTGAGCGCCATGGGCTCCCACGAGGGGTTGGGGAGTAAGGGGGTCGGAGAACCGGTGTTTCCTATGGGGCGGGAAAATACACGGGGAGAGCCGCCGGCGAGAGCCACCCCTCGCCGCCGGTCAGCGACCCCGATCGAGCGGCGGGCGTGACCGCCGCACCCCGACGCCGATCCCCGCAGGGCCGGAGGCCGTCGCAGATCGGTACCAGGCGACCGGAGTCCACTGTTCGGTATAGATCATCGAGCCGATCAGGCCACCGATCACCGCTCCAACGGGCGCATACACCATGGTCCGCAGCTCGGTCTCGTCGTCGAATGAACCGCGCTTGGTGCCACCGGCGACTGCCGCACCGACCAAGCCGAGGAGCGCCCCTTCCCAGGCGTGTCCGCGCCGTGAGACCACCCGCTCGACGGTGGCCTCCCTCGGCAGCAACAGGGCGCGGGGAGTCGATCCGCTGGGCTGCCAGAGCAGCGAATCCTGGCGCATCGCAAGGAAGCGGCCCTGGGCCCGACGCGCGCCACTCCCCACCCCAGATGGCAGCGAGATCCGAATCCACTCACCTGCCGAGAGGGTGGGCTCGGCGCGGTAGCGGGCATAAAGGGTCTCCTGATGCGCGTGGAGCGCGGTGCGGCGGGCCTCGAGGGCAGCAATGGCGGCAGTCATCTGCCGGGCCTCCGGATCTTCGGGCTTGACCCGCGCCAGGAGGAGGCGCTGCTCAACCGCGAGTTCTCGGAGCCGAAGATCCAGCGCGCCATCGAGCCGTTCGCTGAACACGACATCAGCCGTCGCGGGATTGGGGAGCTCGGCGAGCTCACGCCGTGAGGCCTCCAGCCGTGCCGAATGACGGCGGAGCATTGGGTCATCCGCGTTCCTTCGTGCGACCTCCGCTGGGTGCTCCACCTCAAGCGCCATCAGCTCACGGACGATGCGATCAAAGTCCACCTGCGCCGTCGGCGTACCCCAGTACTCCTGCACCGGAGCGGGAGGCCGGCCAGGAGCCGGCACCGGTGTGCCGGTATAGCACCCGGTCACGAGGATGGCGAGGGGGAGAACCAGCCGGACGTTCGAAATCGATGGCATCAGCATTCTCGACTGCTGGACGGGTCCGGGGTCGACGGCAGCCGTTTGCCGCAACATCTGTTGCAGGGTACTCTTGAACCCTACCCCGCACAATCACCGGGAGTCCCCATGGCACCGCGTTTCCCGCTCGCCCTCCTGGCCTTGCTGGCCCCTTCACTCGCTGGCTCGCCACCTCGTCGAGCGCAGACGCCCAGCGCGCGCTGTTGCCCCGGTCGCCCCGCCCCCGCGCCCGGCACCCGCAAGGCGACGGACTCGACCCGCGCGGCTCTCATGGCGACGTATCAGGCGGCCAGCAGGGCCGCCTTCAAGGGCTTCCAGCAGCGGGCAGCCGAGTGCGCCGCGACCTTCTCGGTCGAGACGATTCCCGCCGGCCAACTGATGGACCTCGTCACCCTTTACAACGCCGCCCAGGACACCAGCGGTGCGCGGCGCGCCACGGAGCGGTTGATGACCGCCACCGACCTGCCGCCGCGGGCGCGGGCGCAGGCGCTGTTGATGGGGATGAACCAGGAAGTTGCGAAAGTGCCGAGCTTTTTCGGCATCATCGAGGGCGCCGAGCGGTACGTCGCGAAGGTTGATGCCCTCCCCGACTCACTCGATGACCTCAAGCTGGCAGCGCACCGCAACATGCTCGGCCGCTACGAGTACCTCGACGTCGCCGAAGGCCTTCGGGTCCACGCCCTCGCGGTGATCGCGCTCGGCAAGAAGCTCAACAAGCCCCAGGAGACAATCTCCGGCTATTCGTCGCTGGCGCGCTCGTACGCGGACAGGCTCCACCCCGACTCGGCGCTGATGATCCTGGACGCTGCCGAGAAGGAACTCGGGGCGCCGGCCACCGCGAGCTTCAAGGACTTCCGGAATCGCTACGCGCTGATCGGCACCAAGGCCTCCGAGATCTCGGCGACCTGGTGGATCAACACCGATCAGACGACCGTCGTGGCGCCGAAGCCCGGCCGGGTCTCGCTGATCGAGTTCACCGCGCATTGGTGCGGCCCGTGCAAGAACAGCTACCCGGGCCTCGTCGGGCTCACCGAGAAGCTCAAGGGGAAGGCCTTCGACGGCTACATGGTCACGTCGCTGTACGGGTACATCGGCACGCGACAGAATCTGTCGCCGGAACAGGAGATTGAGGCAGACCGGGAGTACTTTGGCAAGGAGCATGC